>NZ_JBQDAA010000094.1:2860-8511 GCF_052089545.1 Tissierella sp.
TAGGGAAGCAGCAATTGTAACTGCTATTGCCCTTCCAATAGGCTTAGTTTCAGGAGTCTTTGCCATGAAGGTGGTACTCCATGTAATCTCTCTTATACAAGATGATATAGAATTATTTAATGATATGGAGGTAAAGATAAGTCCTATAGTGTTTCTAATAAGTTCTATCCTAGGAGCTATAACAGTATTTTTATCAGCTAGGGGACCGGCTAGAAGAGCAGGATCAGTTTCACCTCTAGAAGCTATAAGAAATACGGAGGAGACTAAAAAGGAGGACTTAAAAAGAGTTAAACATACAGGACTTGTAAGAAGCCTATTTGGAATAGAAGGAGAAATAGCCTATAAAAACTTAAAGAGAAATAAGAAAAGGTTTTTAATAACAGTGTTTTCCATGGTTTTAAGCATAGTTTTATTTATAACATTTTCTAGCTTTTCAAACTTCATGTATCAGTCAGGAATAATGGCAGAATCAGATATGGCAGATTATAATGTATATGGCACTCTGGGAGAGAATGAAGATGATATATATAATAAATTGAAAGACTCCCAAGATATAAACAAAATATATACTATTAAGGCGGATAATGGTAGGGTTAAGTTAGAAAAGAGGCATATAAAACAAAAGATAATAGACATGTCTCCCCTGAACTTTGAAGAGATAGAGGGTAAAATAGCAGTTGATAATGCAGAAATAATGACTATTGGTGATGAAAACTTTGATGCATTAGACAAACTTTTAAAACAAGGTGAGATGGATATAGAAACTATGAATAAAGAAAATGGAGTATTAGTTATAAATAGCACATATCCATACGATGATAGTAGCAATACGAGAAGTTTAATGGAAGGATACCAATTAAAGGTTGGAGATATGTTTTCCTTCTCCTCATATTCATCCGACTCAGAAGGTGAAGATTCTAAGTATGAAGAGTTAAAAGTAGTTGGTGTGTTAGAAAAAGGAATCTTGGGAAGGGAATACAACTATAATGGTGGTATAAACATAATAACTACTGAAAAAGTCTTAGATTCTATAATGACAAATAATAGCGATGTATACACAAATATGTATATAGAGGCAAAAGAAGATGGAAATAAAGAAACAATAGCTAAGTTTTTAAGGGAAATGGAAGATGATATCCCAGGATTAAATGTCATAGACTACGCAGAACGTGCACAGGAAGAGAGGAATATCACTATAATAATGAGTATATTCTTATATGGCTTTGTAACTATAATATCCCTAATAAGTGCAATAAACATAATAAACACCATAAGCACAAATATAATCCTAAGGACTAAAGAAATAGCTATGATAAAAGCAGTTGGTATGACAAACGAAGGTATAAAGAAGATGGTTGCTTTTGAAAGTATATTCTATGGACTTTATGCTAGTATATTTGGGACTATTATAGGAGTGGGGCTTTCCTATATCTTATATAGGCTAATTGGAGGAATATCACAATTTGAATATATATTCCCTCTTAAAAATGTAATAATAGCAAGTGTAGGGGCTTTAGTGATAGCCATACTATCAGGAACATATCCACTTAAGAGAATAAATGATAAAATAATAGTGGAAAGTATGAAGGAAAACAATTAATTGGCGGATAATTTTAGAGTTAAGTGTATTTAAAAGCTTTGTCATTCCGAGTAAAAGGAGGAATCTAAGGACCGAAAACAAAGATTCTTGGTCGTTATGCTCCTCAGAATGCCAACTAACATCATCTATACAGCATGAACAATAAAAAAGGACTTTGAATCAAATATTTGATTCAAAGTCCTTTTTTGCTTTTTTATGGGCCTTATATTGTAAGCGTACAATAAAAGATGTATTGAATAACTATAGGGATATCGGTATGATATCCCTATAGTAGTATTTATTAAGATTTACATGATTTTTGAACCTTCTCATCCCAAGGCATCATTAGATCTAATATGTGGGGATGGTTTTGTAGGTTATATCCTGGTAATCTGGATAATAAGTATTCTAAATATTTATATTGGTTTAGTCCATTGGATTTTGCTGTTTCGACTAGCGAGTATACACATGCACTTGCTTTAGCACCTTCAGGGCTACCGCAGAAAGTCCAATTTTTTCTACCTACTGTAAATGGTCTTATGCTGTTTTCAGCTATATTATTGGATATTACGCAGTTTCCATCTTCTAGATAGGTTTCTAGCTTTTCTTTGTGATTTAGTGCATATTGTAGGGCTTTTCCTATTTTAGATTTAGGAAGTACTTGCTCATTTGTATTTTCTGCCCATGACCAAAAGGCTTCTAGAACTGGTTTTTCTTTTTCTAGACGCTTAATTTTCCTATTTTCAGGTGATAGGTCTTTAAATTTTCTTTCCCAGTCAAATAACTGGTTACAATATGCTATTCCTTTTGATGGGATTGTTGCTTCTTTGCTTTTCATATCTTTGGGAAGGGCGTCTTTAAAGTACCGCCGTGTATGAGCCCAACATAAACAATGATGGATATCTTTTACTTTACCATAGCCTGAGAATCCATCTGTATGAAGATATCCCTTAAATCCTTTAAGGAATTCTTTGGCATTGTCTCCTGATCTACCAGGGGAATATTTAAATACTCTTATTCCTTTATCAGAATTAACTGAAGTGGAGTATACCCACATGTATGATTTCGTGGTATTTTTCTTGCCCTCTTCATTTAATACTTGAACTGGGGTCTCATCAGCATGCAAATATTTATCCTTTAGGAGTTCTTCTTGTAGTTTTTCTACTACAGGATTTAACCATTCATCTGATGTTTTTATTATCCAATTAGATAGGGTTCCTCTACTTATTGGAAATCCCATCTGTTTCCAATCTTTTTCTTGTCTATACAATGGTACTGCCTGTACATACTTTTGATACATTGTCCATGCTACACTTGATGCTGTTGCATAGGAATGCTGAAGTATAGGTTCTGGAGTAGATGCATTAAACATTCCAGCTCTATTTTCTTTTTTACATGTCCTGCATTCATATGTTTCCATAAATATATTAATCACTGATACTTCTGCTGGTACATATTTAATTTCAGATCTCATAAATTTCTTTCCAGCTACTTTGAGTTTATCCCCATCAACTGGACATATTTGTTTTGATTCTTCTAATTTGAATAATTGATCGTAACTAGGAAGTCCTTTATATAGTTCTGTTCTCTTGTATCCTTTTCTAGTTTTCTTTATTGGTTTTTCAAAAACTACTGGTTCTAGAAGAGGTGAATCTTCATCATTTTCAGTCTCATTGAATAGACCGAGTTCCATATCGCTAATTACTAATTGTCCATCTATGGCAGAGGTCTTTTCTGTTTTTCTTCCATAGAGTTTTTTGATTAAGTATTCCATGTTTTCATTAGCCTTCTTTAACTCTTCTCTAAGACCTTCTATGGTTTTATTTTGGGATTCAATTGTAGTTTGAAGTGTTTTTATTAAAGAGTTATTATCCATTGGAATCTAGCCTTTCTTCTGTGTTTTTTCTAATTATATTATACCATTTTCCCATAACAAAAACAAGAAAAAAGATACTTGGAACTATTCAAATTTCAATAGTTTTAAGTATCTATATTATCCTTTTATGATCAAGTTTTTGTATGACTTTTTTCTGGTCTATTGATAAGCCCTCTATCAACCATCTGTATTGCTGGGGACTAATCTCTCTAACTTCTTCTGTATTTCTTGGCCATTGAAATACTCCACCTTCAAGTCTTTTGTATAAAAGAAGAAAGCCATCCCCTTCCCATAACAAGGCTTTTATTCTATCTCTTTTGCCTCCGCAAAAGATAAACAGTACATTATCAAATGGACTTAATTTGAAATTTTGAGATACTAGGGCTGATAATCCATCTATGGCTTTTCTCATGTCGGTTTTACCACAGGCAATATAGATCTTAATATCATCAGGAAACTTCACTCTCATGATTAATTACCCATTAGAGAAAGCAGTGTTTTCAATGTATTAGGATCTGCTCCATTGAGGACTTCAATTTCATTTCCATTAGATCTAAGGATAGCGCAGACGTCTTGATTCTTGAAGTTGGATTTAGGAGTACCAGGCTTTACCTCTACAAATTCAGTTTGTCCTGATACAGCTAAGGTACCTGCTTTAATCAAGGCTTCTTCTCTAATTACTCTTTGCCAGTAGTAGAACTGACCTTTTGAAATATCATTTTCCCCACACCATTGTTTTATGGATATTCCACTACTACTATGTCTTTTAATTATCTCTATCCATTTAGACTTTAAGATTTCATGTTTTGATTCTTTCATAGTTGTAATACAGATCATCTCCTCACGCTTTTAATGTTGGCAAAGTTACTTTGTTAACTTTAAAAGTACTTTGTAGGAGTATTATCTCATGCTGGGTTGTATTTTGAAATCCATGATATTATTGAGCGCTTACCTTATATTCACTTGGTCTACTCTTATTAACTTAGTATTTTACTGTTGGAAAATTAATATGAAGATAAATCCTTATATTTATTCGCTAATTTAATTTTGTGAAGAAACCCAATATTTAAAATGCTGTCAAGGATCCGAAGGAAAAATGAGTAATTTTGGCTTCTTCAATTGAATAGGTATATATATAGGCACTATTTTAAAAATCCAGGAGGTGTTTTAGATGAAGGGTATTGTTGATTTAAATTCAGACATTGGTGAAAGTTTTGGAACCTATGTCTTAGGCTTAGATGAAGAAGTTATAAAGTATGTAACAAGTGCAAATATTGCTTGTGGTTTTCATGCCGGTGACCCTCTTATTATGGAAAAGACTGTGAAAGAAGCTGTAAAAAATGGAGTGGCTATAGGGGCTCATCCAGGTTATCCTGACTTGATGGGATTTGGTCGTAGAAAGATGGATATCAGTCCCAAAGAAGCAAGGGCCTACATGCTTTATCAACTAGGAGCTCTACAAGCATTTGCTTCTGCAAATGAAACAAAGATACAACATATGAAGCTTCATGGAGCATTTTATAATACTTCTAGCAATGATAAAAAACTTGCAGAAGAAGTCTTAAAAGCCCTACAAGAAGTAGACAAGGATATTATATTATTGGCTTTGAGTGGAAGTTTTATAGCTAAAAAGGCTAAAGATATGGGAATGAAAGTAGCTCAAGAAGTATTTGCAGACAGAGCCTACAATGAAGATGGAACACTAGTAAGTAGAAAACTACCAGGAGCTGTCATACATGATAAAGATGAAGCCATAGAGAGAATTAAAAAGATGGTATTGGATGGAAAAGTTACTACTATAGATGGAAAGGAAATATCTATAGCAGCCGATTCCATATGTGTTCATGGTGATAATCCAGAAGCTGTAAATTTCGTGAAAAATATTAGAGAAAGTTTAATTTCTGAGGGGATAGAAGTAAAGAGTTTAAATAAATTTATATAAGGAGTGAGAGGATTGGATAGAAATAAGGTTAAAAATCAAAATATATCAGTACTGTTAGGAGCCGCTTTTTTAATGGCAACTTCTGCAGTGGGGCCTGGATTCTTAACTCAGACGGCAACATTTACGTCTGAATTAGGTGCTACATTTGGATTTGTAATTTTAACATCGGTTATTATATCTCTAATCGCTCAATTAAACGTGTGGAGGGTTATAGGGGTTTCTGGCATGAGGGGTCAGGATATAGCCAATAAAGT
>NZ_JBQDAA010000095.1:0-8426 GCF_052089545.1 Tissierella sp.
ATTACCCTCTTTAATATAATTAAAACTTATTATTACTAGTAAATTGTATAATATTCTTATAGTTTTATACATTTGTACTAATAGTAGTATTTACCTATAAACTTTTAATTGTTTCAAAAATAATGTAGAATTATGACTTTTTTTAAAGTAATTAATCAGAAAATGTGGACATGTTAATAGTTTTCCACATTTTTTATATTATATACTTTTATAGGAGTGACTATATTCAATTATTACAATACTAACGATTAAAACAATCCACTTTGTCCACATTATCCACAAGCAGTGGGGATAGTTATTTTTCTTCTTCTATTATATAATTTATAATCCCAGAAAATATTGACCAAGCAATTTTCTCTTGATGTTTGTTTTCTATTAAAAGTTTTTCTTCTAATGGGTTAGATAAAAATCCTGCTTCTACTAATACAGCCGGCATTTCTATTTCTTTTAATACATATATATTATCCCTTGAAATAGGAGTTCTTAGGTTTTTCTTATCTAATCTTTCTCTAAATTCATTCTGTATTTCAATTGCAAGTTTTTCTCCTTCTACAGAATCTTTATTAAAAAAAGTTTGTGCTCCATAGTATTTTGAATTTGTAAAACTATTCATATGTACACTTATAAACATGTCACATTTTGATTCATTGATTATTTTTCTTCTATTTTTTAAATCTTCTATTTTTTTTTGCCTTAAAGTAGTTGACTGAGATGTATAAAGTCCACTATCATCAGTTCGTGTCATAATAACTATAGCACCACTTTGTTCTAACAATGATTTAAGTTTTAATGAAACTTCTAGATTTATTTTACTTTCTAACACATTGTTCCTGCTAACCGTTCCAGGATCTACTCCTCCATGACCTGGATCTATAACTATTATTCTGTTTGTAATAGGTAAAGAGAGGGTTTCCTTTACATTTCTTTTATAAAAAGATATTAAAAGAGTTATTATCAAAATTATCATTATCAAAGTAATGAATACAGTTTTTCTCTTTATATATATTACTTTCAAAAATATCACCTCTATAAAATATATTATCGTTTATAATATCTATGCCTACAAATAAAAAAACCCCAAGAATATTCTTGGGATTTGTTTTATCTCTTTGAGAATTGTGGACTTTTTCTTGCTTTTTTGAATCCATATTTTTTTCTTTCTGTCATTCTAGGGTCTCTAGTTAAGTTACCAGCTTTTTTAAGAGTTGGTCTAGTTTCTAGATCATAATTTAACAAAGCTCTTGCTATACCATGTCTAATAGCTCCTGCTTGACCTGTATATCCTCCACCTTTAACATTCACTAATATATCAAAGTTTCCTAGATTATCAGTTATAGTTAGTGGTTCTCTAGCTATTGTTCTTAAAGTTTCATAGTTGAAATAATCTTCTATGTCTTTTTTATTTATTATAAATTTTCCGTTTCCTGGAACTAATCTTACTCTTGCAATTGAAGTTTTTCTTCTTCCTGTTCCAATATATTGTTCTATAGCCACTTACAGTCCTCCTTTCGTTAAAGAATTAGATTTCGTATACTTCTGGCATTTGAGCTTCATGATTGTGCTCAGATCCTTTATATAACTTTAATTTTTTAATCATCTGTTTTCCAATTTTGTTTTTTGGAAGCATTCCTTTTACAGCTAATTCTATAATTTTTCCTGGATTTGTTTCAACTAATCTATTGTATGGTACTTCTTTTAATCCACCTGGATAACCTGTGTGATAAGTATAGTTAAGTTGATTCATTTTATTTCCAGTAAGTTTGATTTTTTCTGCATTTATTATTATGATATAATCACCAGTATCCATATGAGGAGTATATGTTGGTTTGTTTTTCCCCATTAATATCTTTGATACTTCTGCAGCAAGTCTTCCTAATACTTTACCTTCAGCATCTATTACATACCATTTTCTTTCAAATTCATTCGTTTTTGCCATATAGCTTTTCATCGTTTTCCCTCCTTATAAAAAGTATAAATTATTATGAGGTAGAAAAAAAGTTTCCGGTCTCTTTTTAAACACTCTAATATATTTTAATACATCTAATTATCTATGTCAAGAAGATTTTAATCATAGTATACCTTTTCTAAAAACAATCCTTCAGGATGAGCGGTAACGCCTGCTAATCTTCTATCTTTAGCTTCTATAATAGAAGGTATATCTTCTACCTTAATTCTTCCTATACCTACATATATAAGCGTACCTACAATTATCCTTATCATATGTCTTAAAAAATTGTTTCCTTTTACGATTATTTCCAAAAAATCTCCATTTTCTTCTAATTCCATACTATATATAGTTCTAATTGTATCTTTAACTTTTGTTTTAGGTCCCATAAAACTATTAAAATCATGTGTTCCTATAAAATAAGGAATACTTTTTTTTATTTTATTTGGATCTATTTTTTTAATTATATGATAAGAGAAATTTCGATATAATGGTCTTTCTATTCTACTATTATATATTATATATCTATATCTCTTTCCACTAGCACTAAATCGTGAATGGAAGTTTAAATCTACTTCTTCAGAGTTCTTTATTTTAATATCATCTGGTAATTTTCTATTTATTGCTCTAATAAAGTTTTCAGCTGGAATATTGGAGCTAGTATGGAAATTTACTACCTGACCTAGTGCATGTACTCCTTTATCAGTTCTTCCTGATGCTATTAACTTTATTGATTCTCCTGTAACCTTTTCTATAGCTTTTTCTATTACCTCTTGTATACCTAATGCATTGTTCTGAGATTGAAATCCAGAATAAGCAGTTCCTTCATATTCTATTATTAATTTTATATTTCTCATTTCTTACCTCTTAAATAAATCTAGTTGATGCTATAAATATAAAAAATAGGATCATAATTATAAATATTCCTATATCTTTTTTATCAAACCTTAATACATTTAATCTCGTTCTACCATCTCCACCTCTGTAACATCTAGCTTCCATAGCTATTGCTAGTTCATCAGCTCTTCTAAATGCATTTACAAATAAAGGTACTAATAGTGGAACTAGGTTTTTAGCTCTTCTAAGTATATTACCTGATTCAAAATCTGCTCCTCTTGCCATTTGTGCTTTCATAATCTTATCAGTTTCTTCTAGTAGCGTAGGAATAAATCTTAATGCTATAGTCATCATCATAGCTAATTCATGAGATGGTAGTCCTATCTTTGTAAAAGGTGTTAGTAACTCTTCTATACCATCTGTCAGACTTATAGGTGACGTAGTAAGAGTTAATAGTGAAGTCCCTGTAACTAGAAATATAAGCCTTAAAGCCATAAAGCTTGCTCGTGTAAGTCCCTCATTTGTAATTACAAGAGGTCCTATTTCCCATAAAACTTCTCCTTTAGTCATGAACATATTTATAAAAAATGTTATAAGAATAATAAACATGAGGGGTTTTAAGCCCTTTATTATAACCTTAATAGGAATTTTTGATAAATATATGGTTAATAAGATAAATCCTACTACAAATATATATGGAAAAAAACTATCTACAAAAAAAAGAGATATGATAAACATCATAATAACAAGTATCTTTATCCTAGGATCTAACCTATGAACTATAGTATCACCTGGGAAATATTGTCCAATAGTTATATCTTTAAGCATTTTCATCGCTCCTTAGATATCTTATAAGCTCTTCCTTCGCCTCTTCAACAGTAAGTATATCTGTTTTTATATCATGCCCTTTTGCCTTATATCTTTGCATGAATTCTGTAATTTGGGGTATCCCAAGTCCTATCTCTTCTAAATCTTGTCTTCTTTTAAATATTTCTCTTGGTGTATCGTCCATAACTATTTTACCTTTATCCATAACCAGTATTCTACCTACTATCTTTGCTATATCTTCCATATTATGTGATACAAGTATTACAGTTATATCCTCTTTTTCAAATATTTCACATATTTCGTTTAATATTTCATCTCTGCCATGGGGATCTAAACCAGCTGTTGGCTCATCTAAAACTAATACTTTTGGTTTCATAGCTACAACACCTGCTATAGCTACCCGTCTTTTTTGCCCTCCTGACAGTTCAAATGGTGATCTATCTTTTAGGTTTTCATAGTCTAGTCCTACTATTTCCATAGATTCTATTACACGCTTTTTTATTTGTTCATCTGTTAAACCTAGATTTTTAGGCCCAAATGCTATATCTTTATATATTGTTTCTTCAAATAGTTGATACTCTGGATATTGAAATACAAGACCCACTTTTTGTCTTATTAATTTAAATTTTGTACCTTTTTGGGATATATCAACACCATCTATATATAGACTACCCCTTTGGACTTTTATAAGTCCATTTAAATGCTGAACTAATGTAGATTTACCAGATCCAGTATGGCCTATAAGTCCAATAAACTCTCCTTCAGCTATTTTTAGATTTATATTTTCTAATGCTTTTTTTTCAAATGGAGTTTCTTCATTATATATATAATTTAGTTTATTAATTTCAATTATCATAATATATTTAGCAACTCCTCTATGGATAATATATCCTCATCTATTGAGATTCCAGACTTTTGAATCTCATGTGCAAGTTCTGTTACTTGAGGAACATCAAGTCCCAATTCTTTAATTTTTTCCACTTCTTTAAATACTTCTTTGGGTGTTCCTTCTATTTTTAATTGACCATCACTCATTACAACTATTCTATCTGCTTGTACAGCTTCATCCATATAATGTGTAATAAGAATTATAGTTTTTCCTTGTTCCTTATTTAATCTTTTAATAGTTTCCATCACTTCAGCCCTACCTGATGGATCAAGCATTGATGTAGGTTCATCAAATATTATACAATCTGGATTCATAGCAAGAATTCCAGCTATTGCAACTCTTTGTTTTTGACCTCCCGAAAGGAGATGTGGTGCATGTTTTTTATAAGAGGTCATCTCTACTATTTCAAGTGCATCATCTACTCTTTTTCTTATTTCTTTAGAAGGTATGCCCTGATTTTCTGGCCCAAATGCTACATCTTCTTCCACAATAGTTGCTACTATTTGATTGTCAGGATTTTGGAATACCATACCAGCTTTTTGCCTAATATCCCAAATTTTTTCTTCGTTTTTTGTATTCATTCCAAGAACTGATATATCTCCACTATTAGGAAGTAATAACCCATTCATCATTTTAGCTAAAGTAGATTTCCCTGAACCGTTATGACCTAAAACTACTAAAAATTCACCTTTTTTAACAGTAAGGTTTACATGATCTACTGCAATTAGATTTTCTTCTTCCATATACGATTTATATTCAAATACTACATCTTTCATCTCTATCATCATATCGTTCATAAAATACCTCTATTCAAACTAAATTTAAATTAAACCTATATTACTATACTCTAATATAACATAGTAGGGTTAAATATACAATTTATATAGTATTCGTTTTATATTTTATAAAACAAAAGGGACTAAGATTTATCTTAATCCCTGTCCCTTATACTAATTCTATTATAGCCATTTCTGCTCCATCTCCACGACGAGGTCCAAGTTTTAAAACTCTTGTATAACCACCATTTCTTTCTTCATATTTAGGTGCTATTTCACTAAATAAAGCTGTAGTTACATCTTCATCATATATATAAGCTAAAACTTGTCTTCTTGAATGTAAATCTCCTCTTTTTCCTAGAGTTATCATTTTTTCTGCCATTCTTTGAGTTTCTCTAGCTCTAGTTACAGTTGTCTCAATCTTACCGTTTCTCAATAGAGATGTTACCTGATTTCTAAGCATTCCTTTTCTATGAGCCGTAGGACGACCAAGTTTTCTAAGTTTTGTCATAATTATCCCTCCTTTATGGATTATTCTTCACTTTCTTTAAGACTTAATCCTAATTCAGCGAGCTTTTTTTGAATTTCTTCCAGGGATTTTCTACCTAAATTCCTTACTTTCATCATATCTTCTTCTGTTTTATCAGTTAATTCTTCTACTGTGTTTATGGTAGCTCTTTTTAAACAGTTATAAGATCTAACTGATAAGTCTAATTCTTCTACTGTCATTTCAAGAACTTTTTCTTTTTTATCTTCTTCTTTTTCAACCATAATTTCTACATCATTTACATGATCTGTCAGACCTATGAATAAGTCAAGATGTTCTGTAAGTATTTTAGCACCTAAAGAAATTGCTTCGTCTGCATCTATTGTACCATTTGTCCATACTTCTATCTCTAATCTATCATAATCTGTAATTTGACCTACTCTGGTATTAGTTACATTGTAATTAGATTTTATAACAGGAGTATAGGAAGAGTCTATGGCTATAACGCCAACTGATGTCTCTTCTTGTTTGTTTTTCTCTGATGTAACATATCCTCTACCTTTAGATAATTCTAATTCCATATATAGTCTTCCATCTTCATTGACAGTTGCTATATAATGATCTTTATTTATCATTTCTACATCAAGTCCTGTAACTATATCACCTACAGTTACTTCTTGCGGACCTTCTATATCTATAGTCAAGGTTACTGGTTCATCCGTGAATATTTTTGCAGCAATACCCTTTATGTTTAAAATAAGCTCTGGGACATCTTCTAATACTCCAGGAATTGTAGAAAATTCATGAAGTACATCTTGAATTTTTATAGAAGATACTGCCGCACCTGGTAATGAGGATAATAAAACTCTTCTAAGTGAGTTACCAAGAGTTGTTCCATATCCTCTCTCCAAAGGTTCTACTACAAATTTACCATATGTTAATTCATCATTTAATTCTAAGACTTCTATTTTCGGCTTTTCAATTTCTAACATTAATATAAACCCTCCTTTAGAATTTTGTATTATAAGGACGAGGGTAACTAATTTTAAACTTAATTATTTAGAGTATAACTCAACGATTAAGTGTTCTTCTACTGGTATATCGATGTCGTCTCTTGTTGGTTCTGCAACAATATTACCCTTTAGATTTTCTAAATCTACATCTACCCATGGTACTTGTGTACCATTATGATTTTCTATTATATCTTTAATTTTCTCACTTGACTTGCTCTTTTCTTTAACAGCTATTATATCTCCTTCTGTTACATGATGTGAAGGAATATCTGTGTTATTTCCATTTACAGTAAAATGGCCGTGAGTTACAAGTTGTCTTGCCTCAGCTCTTGAAGAAGCAAATCCTAATCTATAAACAGCATTATCTAATCTAGTTTCTAAAAGATGTAATAGATTTTCACCTGTTATACCTTGAGATGTATCTGCCATATTAAAGTATTTAGCCATTTGAGATTCACTTATACCATAAAATCTTTTTACCTTTTGTTTTTCTCTTAACTGCATTCCGTACTCTGTTACTTTCTTTCTAGATTGGCCATGTTGTCCTGGTGGGAAATTCCTCTTTGACACTGGACATTTATCAGTAAAACATTTATCTCCTTTAAGATAAAGTTTTAAACCTTCTCTACGGCACAATCTACACACTGGTCCTGTATATCTTGCCATTTGTTTTACCTCCTCTTAAACTCTTCTACGTTTTGGTGGTCTACATCCGTTATGTGGAATTGGTGTCACATCTTTTATCATATTTACTTCAAGTCCTGTAGCCTGTAGTGATCTAATTGCTGCTTCTCTACCTGATCCAGGGCCTTTAACAAATACTTCAATACTTTTCAATCCATGTTCCATAGCTTTTTTAGCTGCTTCTTCAGCTGCTTCTTGTGCTGCGAAAGGAGTGGATTTTCTTGAACCTCTAAATCCTAATTGTCCTGCACTAGCCCATGATAGTACATTTCCTTGTAAGTCAGTTAATGTAACCATTGTATTGTTGAATGTAGAAGTAATATGTGCTTGACCTCTATCAATATTTTTACGTTCTTTTCTTCTTACACGACTTTGTCTTCCTTTTTTAACTGCCATTTATTTTACCTCCTTTACTACTTTCTCTTAGTGACTAATTTCTTAGGTCCCTTTCTTGTTCTTGCATTTGTCTTAGTTTGTTGTCCTCTTACTGGTAGACCTCTTCTATGTCTCATACCTCTATAAGAGTTAATTTCTTTAAGTCTTTTTATATTCATAGCAACTTCTCTTCTAAGATCCCCTTCTACTGGATAGGTATCTATTGTTTCTCTAAGTTTTGCTATTTCTGTTTCTGTAAGATCTTTTATTTTAGTATTTTTATCAATACCTGCATTATTAATGATTTCTAAAGATCTAGATCTTCCTATTCCAAAAATATATGTTAAACCTACTTCAACTCTTTTATCTCTAGGTAAGTCAACGCCTGCTATTCTAGCCATTAAAGTTTGCACCTCCTGTTATTTTACCTACATTCATATTAACCTTGTCTTTGTTTGTGTTTTGGATTTTCACAAATCACCATTATTTTACCATTTCTTTTAATGATTTTACATTTTTCACACATCTTCTTAACTGATGGTCTTACTTTCATTTAAATCCCTCCTATACTACTTGTTTCGCCAGGTTATTC
>NZ_JBQDAA010000096.1:0-7554 GCF_052089545.1 Tissierella sp.
AAAAGAGGTATCTCTATAGAATTAGGTTTTACCTATTTTGATCTTCCAAATGGAGAAAGAGCTGGGATAATAGATGTACCAGGACATGAAAAATTTGTAAAAAACATGCTGGCAGGAGTCATAGGTATAGACATAGTTTTACTTGTAGTAGCTGCTGATGAGGGAGTAATGCCGCAAACTTTAGAACATCTAGCTATACTTGATTTACTTGGAATTAAAAAAGGATTTGTAGTTGTAACTAAGACTGATTTGGTCGAAGAAGAGTGGATAGAGCTTGTAGAAGAGGAAATAAGAGAAGAAATACAAGGAACATTTTTAGAAAATGCTCCATTTATAAATGTTTCTTCTACTAAAGACAGAGGTATAAAAGAGGTTATAGAAAAGGTAATGGAGTACTCTGAAGAAATAGAAGAAAAAAGTGACACCGAGTTTACATACTTACCTATAGATAGATCATTTGTTATTTCAGGATTTGGAACAGTAGTTACTGGAACACTTCTTTCTGGTCAAATTAGTATAGGAGATGAAATAGAAATATTTCCTGAAGAAATAAAGGGAAGAGTGAGAACTTTACAAGTACATGATGAGGATGCCCAGGATGCTTTTACAGGGCAAAGAGTTGCTATGAATATAGCTGGAGTAAAAAAAGAAGAAGCGCCTCGTGGAAGTGTTATAGCACCCATAGGAACACTTAAAAAAACTATGATGTTAGATGTAAAGGTAAAACTGTTAAAATCATTGGATAGAAGTATTGAAAATAGAACTAGAGTGAGACTTTATATTGGTACAAAAGAAATTCTTTGTAGAATAGTTCTTTTAGATAGAGATGTACTAAACCCTGGTGAAAACGCATTTGCTCAACTCAGACTTGAAGAAGAAATAGTAGCTAAAAGAGGCGATAGGTTCATAATAAGATTTTATTCACCCATGTTTACGATTGGTGGAGGGGAAGTAGTTGAAACAAATCCAAAAAAGCATAAAAGGTTTGATAATGAACTTATAAATCGATTGGAAATAAAATCTGAAGGTAACGAGGAAGAGATTTTAGAACAAATAATTTTAGATAAAAGTTCAGAATTTCCATCTTTACAAGAGTTAATTTCATATACATCAATGGTTGAAGATATACTAAAGGAAAAAATTAAAGACTTGATAGCTAAAGAAAAAATCATGCAATTTTCCTTGACTAAAGATATATATATTATTCATAAAGATTTCTTTAATACTTTAATAGATAGTATAGAAGAGGAGTTAAATGATTTTCATCTAAAATACCCACTTAAAAACGGTATGTCAAAAGAAGAAATAAGGAGTAAATTTTTAAACAATGCTCCTACAAAACTTGGAGAATCTGTTCTAGATAGGTTTATAGAATTAAACTATTTAGAACAAGATAAAGAATATATTAGACTTAAAAGCTTTGAAATATCATTAAATAAAGAGCAAGAGAATATAAAAGAAAAAATAATAAAATCTATGGAAGATAATGGTTACAATCCTTTAAAAACAGAGGCTATGATAGAAGAGTTAAGTATTGACAAAGAGAACTTTTACCAAGTGTTTAACTATCTAGTAAATATAGGAGAAATTATAAAGTTGGATGAATCGATATTTTTATATAGAAAAGATGTAGACCTGGCAATAAATAAATTAGTAGAGTATATAAATAAAAACACTTCTATTTCTATAGGAGAGTTTAGAGATTTATTAGATAGTAATAGAAAAGTATCTATAGCCCTATTGGAATATACAGATGAAAATAAAGTAACTATAAGAAATGAAAATGAAAGAACATTGTATAAAACAGACTAGAATGTGCTTAAGAGGTGAAATATGTACAAAGAAATACTTATTGCTGGTGAAGATAAAAAAACCATAGACAATCTAAGATACATTTTAAATAAAGATGCATACAAAATAGACTGTGTTTTCACAAATAGAGAATTATTCAAAAAGATAAAAAATAAAGAATATGATCTTGTCATACTAGAAAAAGAAATAGATAATATAGATGGTATAGAGATTTGTAAGGCGATACGAGATTTTTCTACTGTTCCGATAATAGTTTTATCTAAATGTAATAAAGATATGTCTAAAATTTTAGCTTTGGAACACGGAGCAGATGATTACTTGGTAAAACCTTTCAATATTTCTGAACTTAAAGCAAGAATGAAAACAATTTTTAGAAGAATGGAATATAAAACTACTATAAGACCAAAACATAGCTTGAAAATAGATAATTTTACCATAAATTTCTTAAAAAAGATTATCAGTATAAAAGATAAAGATATAAACTTTACTGGAAAAGAATTTGATCTTTTTTATGTATTATCTTCTAATCCAGGCAAAATATTTACTCGTCAAGAGTTATTAGATGAAGTTTGGGGGTATGAACACTATGGTGATGTAAGAACGGTTGATATTCATATAAGAAGAATTAGAGAAAAGATTGAAAAAACTACAGATAAGACTAAATATATAGAAACTAAATGGGGAGAAGGGTATTACTTTAATAATATCAATTTAATATCCTAGTAGTTCTTTATGAATATTATATACTTTAATTTAAAATATAAATATATTATTCAATAGATAAATGTTAAAGACATTATAATTTTTTAATAAATATGAAATTAAAGGAAGTGAAATTTATTATGGAAAAAAGAATATTGGGAAAAACTGATTTTCAAGTAAGTGTAGTGGGATTTGGTGGTATACCTGCTCAAAGATTAAATGAAGAGCAGGTATTAGAATTGCTTACAGAAGCTTACGATCAAGGAATGAATTTTATTGATACCGCTAGAGGTTACATGGCCAGTGAAGAATTAATAGGATATGCACTGGAGAAACTGGGTAGGGATAAGTTTTACTTGGCGACAAAATCCATGGATAAAACTTATAAAGGTATAATAGAAGAGTTTAATCAGAGTCTTTCTTTTCTTGGAACAAGCTATATAGATTTATATCAATTTCATAATATTAAAACTTTTAAAGAATATGATCAAATTATGAGTGATTATGGAGCTTATAAAGCAGTTAAGGAATTAAAAGAGCAAGGTAAAATTAAAGAAATAGGAATTACAAGTCATAGTAAAGAAGTACTTGATATGGCAATAGATACAGGACTTTTTAATACTATACAATATCCATATAATGCAGTCGAAACTCAAGGAGAAGAATTATTTAAAAAAGCTAAGGCAAACAATATTGGTGTAATTGTTATGAAGCCTCTAGCTGGTGGAGCTATTGGAAAAGGGGAAATAGCAATAAGATATATTTTAGATAATCCAAATGTTTCAGTTGTAATACCTGGAATGGATAGTATTTCTCAAGTTTTACAAAATGCCAGAGCTGGAATAGATAGAAGAGCTATGACAGAGGTGGAAAAAGAAAGATTAGCAAAAGAAGCTAGCACCCTAGGAGCTGAATTTTGTAGAAGATGCGGATATTGCTTACCGTGTCCTCAAGAAATAGATATACCTAGTAATTTTTTAATGGAAGGTTACTATACACGATATAATCTTCAGGACTGGGCAAAAGAGAGATACGGAGCAATGTCACCTAAGGCTAGTGATTGTATAGAGTGTGGAATATGCGAGACAAAATGTCCCTATGATCTACCTATAAGAAAAATGTTGAAAGATGTCGTAGAGGTATTTAACTAAGAAAAAGACAGTAATTTTATAAAAGTTAAAGAAATAATTAAAGACATACAAATATAGGCCATAATATCTTATTTAAAACTAGATATTATGGCCTATATTTATATATAAAAGTAGTATTATAATATTTTGTAGTGACAGCTAAAGTTCCAGTATTATAAGCTTATAGGATTTGGTGTTTTAAGACTTATAGTTAATCATACTAAAAAGCTTATAAAATTTTAAAAGAAAAGGATTTTATAGTAAGACAAACAGACAACTTTTAACATTACAAGCTGTGAAATTAAAATAGGGAAAGCATTTCTTGACTCAAAGTTCTATATATGCTAAAATATACTGGTATCAATAATTACAGCATTATGGGGGTAGATGAGTTCTGGTGTGCTCTCTGGTCTTCAAAACCAGCGCGAGGGGTTAAGATCCTCTTGGGTGGGTTCGATTCCCACATACTCCCGCCAATTGACTAAAAGCGACTTAGAGTCGCTTTTTTTATGTTTGTTTTTAATCTTAAAAGAATTATATGGATAGTAACTGAACATAATAGTATTAACTGAAATGAAAGAGAGTGATACTATTGACATTGTTTAAAATCCATAGGATAGCAATAATTATTTCCATTATATTTAACTTAATAACTGCATTTATATCTAAAAAATTAACTAATGATATAAAATGTAGTGTTAAAGAATTAAATTATATAAGAAGAAAACTTAATAGGAGTATATAAAATCTTAAATTTAAATTACTTGTTAATAAGTGGATTTTATTTCAATATAAGTATATATAGACAATGAATATTTTAGAATAAACTCTTTAAACTAATTGAGACAACAAATAGTATAAAGGGTGATAAAAATAAAAAAGACAATAGAATATTCCATTTTGTTTATAATCGGTGGAACACTATATTTTTTACTTGAAAACTTATGGCGAGGGTACTCCCATTTTTCGATGTTTGTTTTAGGTGGATTATGCTTTATATCGATTGGATTGATAAAAAAGGTCTTATTTCCGTCAAAAAACCTATTATTAAAACAACAGCTAATAGCCTGCATAACTATTACAATATTAGAGTTAATATTTGGTTTGATTCTAAATAGTGGATTGGGTTTAGAAGTATGGGACTATAGCGATTTAAAATATAATTTCATGGGTCAAATTTCTTTGTTATATACAATATTATGGTTTTTTCTTTCATTACCAACTATAATTCTTTATGATTATTTGAGACATTGGATGTTTAAAGAAAACAAACCTAAATATAAATATATTTAAAAGACAAAAGGCCATAATATCTGTTAACAGATATTATAGCCTTTTGATAGATAGATTTAATTTTAACTTTTTTCGAAAGAAGTCTCCAACCTTCTATAAGTGGGATATGAATTTCGTTTAGCTATGCCTAATATTGATTAAGAAACTTTGCTATGATATAATCAGTCGTATATAAATAAGGGAGCGATTATATCAATGAAATTAGATGGAAATAATCATTCAGTCTTCTTATTACATTACCACTTAGTATTAGTAGTGAAATATCGAAGAAAAGTATTTGATGATTCTATATCTGACTATGCAAAAGATATGTTTATTAGGATAAGTAAGAAGTATAATATTACTCTAAAAGAGTGGAACCATGACATTGATCATATACATATAATGTTCAAGGCGGAACCAAATACTGAAATATCCAAATTTATAAATGCTTATAAGAGTGCAAGCTCAAGACTTATTAAAAAAGATTTTCCACAAGTTAAGCAGAAACTCTGGAAACAACAATTTTGGTCAAGAAGTTTCTGCCTGATAACAACTGGTGAGGTATCTATAGATGTTATAAAGGAATATATAGAGAATCAAGATAAAAGGTAGGTGAAGTCTATGAACAAAGCTTATAAATTTAGAATATATCCAAAGAAAAGACAGAGAGAATTAATAGAAAAAACTTTTGGTTGCACTAGATTTGTATATAATCATTTTTTAAATCAAAGGATTGAAATATATGAGTCTGAGGGCAAATCTATAGGATACACTAAGCAGCAAAACCAATTGCCAAAGATGAAAAAGGAATTAGGATGGCTTAAAGAAGTTGACAGTACATCTCTGCAGATGTCCATTAGACATTTAGACAGGGCTTTCAAGAATTTCTTTAGAGATAAAAGAGTGGGTTTTCCTAAGTTCAAAAGCAAGAGAAACAATAAGAAATCTTATACAGTAAACTATGTAAATAACAACATTGAGGTAAAGAAGAATAGTATAAAACTTCCAAAGTTAAAATGGGTGCCTGCTAAAGTTCATAGATTCGTAAAAGGAAGACTTATAAATGCTACTATTTCTAAATCATCTACAAATAGATATTATGTTTCTATAATAACCCAATGTGATATAGAACCAATGCCTAAAAGAGAAGGTAATATTGGTATTGACTTAGGATTAAGTCATTTTGCTATTTTTTCTAATGGGGAGAAGATAGATAATCCTAAATACTTGAAAAGCACCTTAGGTAAACTAGCAAAAGAGCAAAGAAAGCTTAGTAGAAAACAAAAATTTAGTAATAATTGGTATAAACAAAAGTATAAAATTTCTAAATTACATGAAAAGATAAAAAATCAAAGGCAGGATTTTCTTCATAAACTATCTAAAAGAATTGTTGATGAAAACCAAATTATCATTCTTGAAGATTTATCAGTTAAGGATATGATGAAGAATAAAAAATTATCTAGAGATATTTCTGATGTAAGTTGGTATAAATTCTATTCTTATTTGGAGTATAAATCAAAATGGCAGGGTAGAACTATTCATAAAATAGATAGATGGTTTCCAAGTAGTAAAACCTGTTCTCATTGTGGATATGTTGCTAAAAACATACCCCTAAATATTAGAAAATGGAATTGTTCTAACTGTGATGCTAGAGACATAGATAGAGATATCAATGCAAGCATAAATATACTTAGAGAAGGACTAAAAGAAATAAGAAGATAAGATGTAGTGTAATTATAAATTACCGTAGGGACTACGGGTAGAGCCTATGGAGAGTCAAATGAGACCTTCTGTATTATCGAAGGCACAACTCTATGAATTAGGAAAATTTCTAGTACAAGATACTAGAAGCCACTACTTCTAAGCCTATAGGCGAAAGTGGTGGTAGTTCACTAAATAATTAAGGACTAGTAGATATAGGATTGATATTGACTGGTAAAGATGTTATCATTATAAAATAATAGTGGCAGATATGATATAGAGATATTCTTATAAAAATGTACATTTTTTAAATGATGGAATATATATTTAAGACTTATCTTTTATAAGATGAAAATTAAAATAAAAAGGAGCATTTTAAAATGATAACAAAGAAAAAAGGGGAAAAAGATTTTAAATTAATATTAAAAAGGTTGTTTTTTATATTTTTAGCAAATATATTGTGTGCTATAGCTTTTAATGGTTTCTTAATACCTGGAAAACTACTCAGTGGTGGAGTTGGAGGTATAGGTATAATGGTACAATATTTAACTAATATATCTTCAGGTATTGTAATATTTGTAATAAATATACCTATATTTTTAGTAGCTGTAAAGATGGTAGATAGAGATTTTGCAATTTATTGTTTTATATCTATGGTTTTACTTTCAACTCTTCTTACTTTTACTAGGGATATATCAAAATATATTCCAATAGAAGATGTTTTGCTTAGAGGAGTGTTTGGAGGAGTAATAAATGGAGTTGGAATGGGACTTTTATTTAGAAATAGATCTTCCCAAGGAGGATTTGATATAATAGCTGTTATTTTAAAAAGAAAATATAATATGAATCTAGGCTCGGCTCTTATGATGTTTAATACTGTGATAGTAGGGATAGCTTCTATATTATTTGGACTAGATAAAGCGCTTTATACACT
>NZ_JBQDAA010000096.1:7564-8410 GCF_052089545.1 Tissierella sp.
GTATATAGGATACCAAGTAGTTGATAAAGTACAAACAGGTTTTAGCAATAAGAAAAATGTAATAATAGTTTCTGAAAAACCTCAAGAAATAGCAGATGAAATAATTACAAGTTTAAAAAGAGGGGTAACATTTTTAGATGGGACAGGGGGCTATTCTGAAGAAAATAAAAAAGTCATATATTGTATAATAGTTTCTAAAGAAGTAGTAAAAATTAAAAATATAATAGATGAAATAGACCCTACAGCTTTTTTAATAGTTACAGATGTTGTTGAAGTAAAGGGAACTGGATTTAAAGAAATAGGGATATAGTATACTTTAAATTATTGAAAATATAGTATATAATATAATGGACGTAAAAAGAAGCTAAGTATTGTATAATAGTCTTCTAAGTAGAGTTTAAATTCTACTATTTAAACTAGAATAGATTTAAAAAATAAAAAACTTAAGGAGAAATCTATATGATAATTAAAGATAAGGATATATACGCATTTATTAAACCATCACTTGATGCCCATACTCTTGGAATAAATGCTGCAGCTGAATTGCTTAGAGATTGCGGATATGAAGTACTTGTTGCAGATGATAGTATATCTCATGCAATAAATGATTATAAGTATGAAAATAATAGAAAGAAAATACTTGACTGGATTATTAAAAACAATGTAAATGTAATAGGGGTTAGTTATAGATTAGATAAGGATAATGCTATTAACATGATTGGATATCTAGTTGAAGAACTTAAAAATAACAATCTATTAGCCCATCAAGGGGGAATAGTAAAAGGGATTTTATTTGGAGGTCTTCCTGGAACTTCACAGGCTATAGAAAAGGAATTTAAAGGCCTT
>NZ_JBQDAA010000097.1:0-8407 GCF_052089545.1 Tissierella sp.
GAAAAGTTTTAACTGCATAGTCAGTATTGACTATGACATTATTATACTAGGAGGAATAGACTTGTTTAAAGAATTTAATTTAAAAGATATAGATTTAACTAAATATTTATTTTTTACTGGAAAAGGTGGAGTAGGTAAGACTTCAACAGCTTGTGCAGTTGCAGTTTCCCTTGCTGATAGCGGTAAGAAAACAATGCTTGTAAGTACGGATCCCGCTTCTAACCTTCAAGATGTATTTGATACAGAGTTAAACAATAAAGGTGTACCTATACAAGAAGTTCCCAATTTAGTAGTAGCAAACTTTGAACCAGAAGAGGCAGCAGCTGAATATAAAGAAAGTGTATTAGCGCCATATAGAGGAAAGCTACCGGAAGCGGCACTACAAAGTATGGAAGAACAACTTTCGGGTTCGTGTACAGTTGAAATAGCAGCTTTTAATGAGTTTTCTGGGTTTATAACTAATAAAGAAACAGCAGATAAATATGATCATATTATTTTTGACACAGCACCTACCGGGCATACACTAAGAATGCTTCAACTTCCTTCAGCATGGACTAACTTTATTAGTGAAAGTACTCATGGTGCATCATGTTTAGGGCAGCTAGCAGGACTTGAAGATAAAAAAGAGGTTTATAAAAACGCTGTAGATAACCTAGCTGATGGAGAAAAGACTACACTCATACTAATATCTCGTCCTGAAATATCAGCTTTAAAAGAGGCTGAAAGGGCTTCTTTGGAATTACATGATATAGGAGTAGATAATCAACTATTAATAGTAAATGGAATACTTAAAGAACACGATGATTATCTTTCTAATGCAATTTATACAAAACAACAAGATGCACTAGGGGATATACCAGTAGGACTTAAAGATATTGAAACCTTTAAAATACCGCTAAGACCATATAATATAACTGGACTAGAAAATATAAGATCTTTATTTAAGAGTAACAATATTAAATATAATGATGAAAAATTAAAGATTGATAATATACTAAACCTTAACAATGTAATAGAGGATCTATATAAATCTAATAAAAAGGTTATATTTACCATGGGAAAAGGTGGTGTAGGTAAAACTACTATAGCTGCTACTATTGCACAAGAGTTGGCAAAACAAGGTGAAAAAGTACATCTAACAACAACTGATCCTGCATCACATTTAAAATTTGTTTTAGAAGAAGGTCATGGTGTTAAGATAAGTAGTATTGATGAGAAAAAAGAGTTGGAAAAATATAAAGAAGAAGTATTAGGCAAAGCAAGAGAAACAATGAGTGGTGATGATATTGCATATATAGAGGAAGACTTAAGGTCACCATGTACCCAAGAGATAGCTGTGTTCCGTGCATTAGCTGAAATAGTTGAGGGTTCTGAAGATGAAATAGTAGTTATAGATACAGCTCCAACAGGTCACACTTTATTACTATTAGAATCAACTCAAAGCTATAATAACGAAATTGAGCGTACTCAAGGTGATATTCCACAATCAGTTAAATCATTATTACCTAAGTTGAAAGATAGAAAACTGACAGAAGTTCTTATAATTACACTACCAGAGGCTACCCCAGTTTATGAAGCCACTAGATTACAAGAAGATTTAAACAGGGCTGGTATATATAGTAAATGGTGGGTTATTAACTCAAGTTTCTACGCAACTAACACGACAAATGAGATTTTAAAGGTGAAAGCCAGTAATGAGGTACAATGGATTAATAAAGTAAATGAAATATCTAAGGGGAATTTTGCAATGATTAAGTGGATTCCTGAAGAATTAAAAGGTGAAAATTTAAGCAAGGTATTGAAATAAAGAAAAAAGGGCTAGTTTTAAAGTAAAAGAATATAGCTTAATATTGAAGGAAACTAGACATATTATGAAAGGCTTAAGCAAGTAGTTGTCAAGGAAAAAGCTTTTAGATTTACTATATAAACAAGAACCATAAGGAAGTTTTTGGTAAGAATATTATTAATAATTTTAATATGGAGTATGAAATTATTAATAATCTATTATATAACCTCTTTTTATTAAAGAAAAGGTTTCAAGAAGATTAGAAAGTTTTAATATATAGATAAACTTAAAAAATATTGACTGCAGTTATAGAGGAAACACCTATAAATAAAAATAGAATTATAAATAGATACTTATTTATCATAGGTATATTATACTAACAAATTTGTTTCTTTTTATTATTAATTTTTTAGTATATAATTATATTTATATATAGCTGGTAAAAAATGACAATAATAAACAAATTTTAAATAAGGGGGAATAAATTTGAAAAAGAAAAAAGAGGAATTTGGAAGTAATCCTATGGCTAAAAATGGATTAGGTGATCATACATCTAGCAGAAATCAAAATATAGGAGATAATCCTAAGATAACAACAGCTGCAGGGGCACCAGTTACAGATAATCAGGATTCAATGACTGCGGGTAAAAGAGGGGCAATGACCTTACAAGATGTTTGGTTCCTAGAGAAGATGGCGCATTTTGATCGTGAAGTTATACCAGAAAGAAGAATGCATGCAAAAGGTTCTGGAGCATTTGGTACATTTACGGTGACTCATGATATTACACAGTATACTAAAGCAAAAATCTTTTCTGAAATTGGAAAGAAAACAGAGATGTTAGCTCGGTTTTCAACTGTTGCAGGTGAAAGAGGGGCAGCAGATGCAGAAAGAGATATTCGTGGTTTTGCACTGAAATTTTATACAGAAGAAGGAAATTGGGACTTAGCTGGAAATAATACTCCCGTATTTTTCTTTAGAGATCCAATGAAATTTATTGATTTAAATCATGCAGTTAAAAGAGATCCTAGAACTAATATGAGAAGCCCTAATACAAATTGGGATTTTTGGAGCTCACTACCTGAGGCCTTACTACAGGTTACAATAATTATGGGAGATAGAGGAATACCTTCTTCCTATAGACATATGCATGGATTTGGTTCCCACACATTTAGTTTAATTAATGATAAAAACGAAAGGACGTGGGTTAAATTTCACTTTAGATCGCAACAAGGCATACAAAACTTAACTGATCAAGAAGCAGAAAAAGTAGTGGGAATGGATAGAGAATCTCATCAAAGGGATCTATATGAAGCCATTGAACAAAATAAGTATCCTAAATGGAAAATGTATATTCAAGTTATGACAGAAGAAGAAGCGGAAGCTATGGAAAACAATCCATTTGATTTAACCAAAATGTGGTTAAAAGAAGATTTCCCTTTAATTCCAGTTGGAGAATTTGAATTAAATAAAAACCCAGATAACTATTTTGCACAAATTGAACAAGCTGGCTTTAATCCAGCTAGTGTAGTTCCAGGAATTAGTTTTTCTCCTGATAGAATGTTACAAGGACGTTTGTTTTCCTATGGAGATGCACAAAGGTATCGTTTAGGTGTAAATCACCATCAGATACCTGTTAATATGCCTAAAGGAGTAAAAAAACCACATAGTTTTCATAGAGATGGACAAATGCGTGTAGATGGAAACTTAGGAAGTGAGTTACATTACGAACCAAATAGTTATGGAAACTGGAAAGATGATCCTTTTAATAACCCTTCAATGGAAAAAGGGGGAGATGTCTATAGATATGACTTTAGAGAAGATGACTCTGACTATTATACTCAACCAGGTATTCTATTCAATGCAATGACAGATGATCAAAAACAAGTGTTGTTTGATAATACTGCGAGGAATATGGGAGATTCAACTCTTCAAATAAAACATAGACATATATACAATTGTTACCAGGCAGATCCTGCATATGGTCAGGGAGTGGCAAAGGCAATGAATATTTCAATTGAAGATGTAGATTTAAATCTACCTAAGAAAGATTCCCATGAAAATTTGAAAAAGGCTAATAATATGCATCAAGAATTAAATATACCGACTGAACCAGTAGATTCTGGTAAAGAAATAGATACTAACACACATGATTATAAAGAGCCGGAATATGATCCATGGTTATTATAAGGAGCTATATACAATAGGAATTTAGAAAATAAATTGATAGGCTAGAGAATTATCTCTAGCCTATCAATAAGTTCATGATAAAGTATCTATGCTTAACTACTTTATCATAGAGTTTACAAACCATAAGTTTTTACTATAATATGCAACATAATCTTCGAACATGGCAACAGTTTCAAAGTCGCCTTCTTCATCTGCTAAATTTCTAATATCAACTGCTAAATTTCTCATTAAATCCATATCATTCTGTACAATTTCTAAGGATTCTTTAATACTAAAGTCTTTTGCTTTAACTTCCTGAATAGTAGATTTCTCTAAATATTCAGCCATAGTCGATAGTGGCATTTCACCTTTCATCTTTAATAATTCTGCTACTTCATCTAAATCATCAAATAGCTTGTCATAAAACTCTTCTGTGAAGTTATGGATTTTAAGGAACTGTAAACCCACCACATTCCAATGAATATTGTGCATTTTGATATTTAGCACAGCAGAATTTGCCAAATATTGTTGCAATAAATCTAAGTGTTTCATTTACATACCTCCGTATAAAGTTTTTAGATATATTTGATACATATCTATTATAAATACATTATATGATACAATGTTAGTAATAAAAAGGAACAAATATGTTAGTAGGAGTGATATCATGAAAAAAAATATATCAAATGGTTTTGAAATTGTAGAAAATTTGATCAAGTTGAGATGGGTTCCAGAAATTTTAGAGTCTATAGATTATGGTAATCAGAGATATAGTGAAATTAAAAGAAGCATAGATGGGATTAGTCATACAGAACTAAATAGGAAACTGATAATTTTAATAAGAAAAGGTACTATATTAAAAGAAGAGGATTTACAAAGTACATCTTACTATTTGCTTGAATTTGGTAAAGAGCTAATCCATATTTTTGGGCACTTAGAAGAATTGCAAGAAAAATACTTAAAACCTTTTGTATAGAATAAAATATTACTAATTATAATAGGGAGCGTTAGTCTATTAGTAGGAAGTTTGGGAATAATATTACCTTTATTTCCTACTACTCCATTTTTATTATTATCTATAGCATGTTTTATGGGGAGTAGCAATAAACTATATAGTTTTATATTGAAGAATAGATATCTAGCACCATATGTGAAAGATTATATGAGTTGAAATGCTATACCCAGAAAAATAAAAAATAGGGCAATAATACTAATATGGACAACCATAGGTTTTTCTATAATATTTATAATTAATAAAATAATATTAAGATTAATGTTATTAACTATTGCAAGTATAGTGAGTGTATACATTTGGACTAGACAGACATCTGATCAGAATGATTTTAAAAAGTAAAGGATAACTTAGACTTCTAATAATTTCACAAGTTAGACCTACTTCAATATAGTAGACACAAATAGTTTAACTTTTTATGGAGCCATACTAGAACCTAAATGCACTTATTGCGGAGTCATATAACCTATAGATCCATGAATTTTTTTCTGTTATACCGTGACTCTATATATTCAAATATTGCCTTGCGGGCAATATTTGAATTATAATACTTATGGTGATTAGCTTCTTCTTTATTTAATATGGAATGAAATGATTCTATACAAGCATTATCATGAGGATTATCTTTTCTACTGAAAGAATGAATTATTCCCTTAGGCGTAAGGTAGTTTTCAAATTTACTGATTTTATACTGCGTTTCTAAGTTACTATGCAAGATAATACCTTTTATATTTCTGAAATTTAAACATGCATTTTTAACTGATTTTACATCTAAATCTATATTTATTGATTTACTATATGCGTACTCTATAATCTTTCTACTAAATAAATCCATAACTGAATGTGCACATGAATGTGAAAAAATTATAGCTGAACACAGCCACAAATGTGCAGAAGAATGTAGAAAAATGGCTACTATGTAATTTTTAAAAGATAACGGTCTACAAAACTGCCATCTTAAAAGAATTACCGATTTTGATAAAGTAAAACTACAAGTTAAAAATCCTTTACCATTTAGAAGAAGAAATACTTATTTTGATTTAAATGCGATAATTAGAGTTTAAACTTTTTAAGTTAAAAGTAAAAAGTAATAATTAAGTATATGTATTTGTCAATTGAAAATCCCTCTATATTCTAATCGAATATTCCTCTAGTTAAGATAAAAAAATTATTGCTCTTCTAGCCAAAGCTTAGTCTCTTTTAATCTATAAGAATTACCGTTCATATTTACAATATATGATTTATGGGTAAGTCTATCTATCATTGCAGCTGTCATTATTGGATCTTTAAATATTTCATCCCACCTTTCAAAAGATAGATGTGTAGTTATTATTGTAGATTTTCTGCCTACTCTTAAAGATAGATAAGTAAAGAGAAGTTCGGAAGCTTCTTTATCAAAGAAAATATATCCTAATTCATCTGCGATTATTAAATCATACTTTTCAAATCTGTTTTCAAAAGCCCTTAATGTTCTATCTGATCTACATTCCTTGAGTTCATTTACTAGTAGGGGTATTGTGGTAAAAAGAACCTTATACCCCTTGTTACAAGCTTTAATACCAAGTCCTATAGCCATGTAAGTCTTTCCAGTTCCTGGGTTTCCTGCTAAAATTATATTTTGACCTGTTTCTATAAATCCTAGTGATGAAAATACTTTTACTTTATCCCTAGCATCTTGCGGTAGATCTTCTAAACTCAAGCCTTGAAAGATATCACTTTTACAATCCCAAAAAATTCAATAGTAGGATTGATTGGAGCGAATGGTTCAGGTAAGACGACTATAATTAAGTGTCTATTGAACTATTATAATGATTACTTAGGAGATATTACTATTTTAGGAGAAGAAAGTAAAGGTATTGCCCAAGAAGATAATACCTTTGCTTATATTCCAAATAAGGCTGTTTACTATGAAGAATTAACAGTCGAGGAACATCTTGATTTTATGAGTAAAATGTATAGAACAGAAGAAAGGGTTGAGAAACTAATAAAAGATTTTCAATTAGAAAGTCATTTAAACAAATTTCCTCACGAACTATCTAGAGGGAATCAACAAAAATTATCGATATCTTGTGCATTGCTTAGAGATTATAAACTTCTATTAGCGGATGAACGTTTTTCAGGATTAGACCCTAGATAAATTAATAATTTGAGAGAAAGATTTATAGAACTAAAAGATAAAGGAAAACTGGTAGGAGTTGGAACAATACAAGATATATTAGCAAAAGCTCCTAACTGTAAAACTATTGAAGAGCTTTATTTACACCTATCAGAAAATGGTGAAGAAAATGAATGATTTAAAAACAATTCTATCCTATGAATTTAAAATGAAGATTAGAGAAATAAATTCTATGATAAAAAATCTTTTTACAGGTTTTATCATAGTAGGAATTATTTCAGTATTTTTAATTTTTCAATTTGGAAAAATTCTTATTTTAAATCAAGAACTAATTTATACTTATAAAAATGAAATTTTTATAAGTATAAGCATATTATTTATCATCTTTACAATAACTTATAAAAGAATACTATTAGAATGGCATCCAGCAAGTATGATTCATTTATCAGGATCTAAATTTAGTAATATTTTTAAATTTGGATTAGTTAAGAAAATTATTTCTCATATTGTTTTAAGTATATTTGCATCTTTAGTATTAAATAATTTTAAAATTAGCTTTGAAACAATCCAAATGTTTTTAAGCTTTTGGAATTTATTTACAATCTCAATAATTAGTAGGTACTTTATATACAACAAAGGACCTAATATCAAAATAGTGAATTTACTTTTAATATATACTTCGATGTTAAATTTCCAATTGTATCTAAATAAATATCTATCCATTACAATAATTTTAGTATTAAGCTATGTATCAATTTTATCTATAAAAAGAGCTTTAAACACAGATTTTAATTTTGATAAATCATTTAAATATATGATTTTTATCAACAGAGTTAACTCTGTTGCAACAGGTAATAAGATAGAAGATGCACAAGAATTTGTTAGAGAAACATCAGCAGAGAAAAGTAGAAGTAGTATTATATTTAAAAAATAAACTTTAAAAATCCTTTAATTCAAAAAAACTTACTTACCTTTTCCAGAATTAATCTTACTATAACTTTATATATATTTGCTATATTTATAGCCCTTGTTCTTTTATATAGATTTGAACCTTTTAAACTTGTAAAAATAATTAAAGAATTGAGTCTATGGGTACCAATTGTAGCACTTCATCAAACTATGTTTATTAATAATATATTAATCTTGATAATTGAACAGAAAAAATTATTAGTAATAAAAAGCAATGAAGGACTATATTTGCCTTATAGTAAATATGAAATCATAAAATCTTTTATGATATTGGGCGTGCCTTTACTCTGGATTACAACATTAATTGTGGGAGTGATTTTACAAAAGCCTTTATGGCTTATATTTACGACAGCATCTC
>NZ_JBQDAA010000098.1:0-680 GCF_052089545.1 Tissierella sp.
TTGCTAAAGCTGTTTTTTCTCTGTCGTCTCCTTCTATTCTGTTTACTTTATAATCTTCTAATTGATCTACAACTGATTGAGTTACTGCTTTTTCTCCACCAATTATAGTTACTTCTTTAACGCCTAAATCTTTCATTGCGTCTAAAGTTGCATCTGTTGTTCTATTAGTATTAGTTAAGAACACTGGCATATCTTTTAAAGCTGATACAGGTCCTACAGCTAATGCATCTGCTAGGATATCATATCCTTTAGCTAAGAATACATGGTCTGTTTGTCCGTCAACTTCTTCAGCTACTGCAACAGCTGTTTTCTCTCTGTCGTCTCCAGCTACTCTTTCAACTGTGTAGTCTTCTTTAAGGTCAGCTTCAACATCTGCTGAAACTGCTTTTTCTCCACCAAGAATATATACATTCTCAGCTCCAAGTCTTTCAAGTTCTTCTTTAACTACGTTTGGAAGCTTGTCTTCATTGGTTAAGATTAATGGAGCATTTTTAGCACTTGCTAAAAGTGTACCTGTTAAAGCGTCCACCTCTCCATCATATCCTGCTATTACTACGTCTTTAGCCCCTTCTTCAAAAGCCATTTCACTAGCTGCTACAGAAGTTTCTACTCTTCCTTTCCCAGCAAGTCTTGTTACAGCTTCTACTTCATCAGCTACTGGAGCTGCTTGTGCTATTCCT
>NZ_JBQDAA010000098.1:690-8317 GCF_052089545.1 Tissierella sp.
AATACTAAAAGAACAGCCATTAATTTACTATACTTTCTCAAAATAATTCCCCCTCTGATTTTTTGTGTTTTGTTGCTTAAGTTATACTTTGTAATTTGAAAAACAGTTAAATCCTTTTATTTACATATATTCAACTATTTCCCAACACTTATCTACTATCATACACTATTTAGACAAGCATTGCAATATATAGATTGAAAAAACATAGAAACATTTACATCCACATATTCCCATAATACTGTATAAACACTACTAATACAGATATGGTGAAATATATGGATTTTGATCTCCTATGTATACAAAGTACATGCTACTGTGAACAGTTTAACACATATCAAAACTTAACTCAACCTATTTTTACCATAATAGTAATTTATTTTTACTAAGTACCAAATTTACCATATATGGCTTCTTATACCTTATAAAGAACTCCTTATTTATATGTTTTTAAAATGAAATTAAAAAAACATCAAGATATTTTATATCTTGATGTTTAAAATTTATTGTTTATATTATTTTGTTTTTTTACTTTTACTATATTCTATATATTCTAGTATAAAAGCTACTATTACTCCTGTCATAAGGCCTACAACTAAAAACATAGCTAGTTTTATAATCTTCCTTGTACCTACTGGATTGTTTTCTGAAACTGTATCCCATAGTACATTTATACTTATATTACCTATATCCATAGAACTTTGCATATTTAGTTCTTCATATTTCATCTCAAAGACTTCGTAGCTTTCTTGTGCTAGTTCTACCTTTTTAAGTATCATGCTTTCTGTCAATTCTGTTTCTTGATAGTCTTTTTTAAGATTTTGTATTGACTCTTGGATATCTTTTATACCTTGTTTTGTCGAAGCTATTCTTGCATTTGTTTCTGCTAAGTCTATTTCAAGAGTTCCTTTTCCAGTGTCTAAATATATACTGTCACTATTTGCATTGGGTCTTATAGCCATAGTTTCACTTTGTGATGATGCACTCTTTTCTAGACCGGCTTCTATTCCATCTTTCTTTATTTCTAAATCGTTTAAATCAAGTTTATATTTTGTAAGCTGTTCGTACATACCTTCTATTTCTCTATTTATTTCTTCTGCAGTTTTTATTCCATCAGTAGCATCTCTATATTCTTCAAGTGTCTTAGAGTATTTCTCTTTTTCTATATGCATTTGATCTTCTATAACTTCTAATAGCTTTGATGCATTTTCTTGTGATGTAGTAGTTACATGTTCTCTAAAATTTTCTGTTAGACTCTCTAAAAGTTCAAGACTTCTTTTAGGGTCTTTTACTGTTACCCTTATATCTATAATATCAGTTTCAGGATCCGAGCTTACTGATATAGCACCCCGAAGACTAGAAGTTGTATATGTATCTTCAAGTTTTAAGTCCTTTATTGTCTCTTCTAACACTTCATCTGAAGTTATCTCATCTATATAGTCTCCAAACTCCATGTTGCTTGAATCAGTTATAGTTTCAAGAAGGTTGTGCACTCTGTTTGAATCCTCAGTTGATATTTCTATAGGTTCTAAACGGTTTACTTCAAGTGAAACACTAGAAGCATATTTAGCTTTTGTGATTACAAAGGATTGAAGCATTCCAAGAAGTAAACACCCTATTGTAACTATAGCTATTATTCCTTTTCTTTTTAAAAGTATATTTATTATATCTTTTATAGATACATCCTCTAAATTGTCATACATTTTTTTGTTTCCTCCCATTCATATAAGTCCAAGCTTTATTTTATAATAAAGCTCAAACTTATACAAGAGATAAATTTAGAGTTTTATATTTTAAGTTAATAGTTTATCAAGCTTCTAAATGATGTTTTAACTTCTCTATTGCTTTTGTTTTAGTGTTTACTATAGTTCTATAACTTACTCCTAGATCTTTTGATATAGCTGTTATGCTTTTTCTTTTCATATAGAAGGCGAGTACTATCTTCTTTTGTCTAGCTGTTAGTCTCTTTAAGGCATTTTGTAGTTTGTAGTGAGTTTCTACTTTTATCATATCTTCTGGTCCTGCTGTGTCGTCACTTGGTATGGTGTTTATAAACTCTTCACCTTTTTCATCTCCTACCATTATATTTAGTGAAAAGTGTTCTTTTTCTTTATGCTTGTTTAAATAAAGATATCTTAGTTGTAGTTTTACATAGCCTAAAAAGTAGACTTTTTTCTCTATATCAAAGTTTTCTATACATTCTAATATACAAAGATCTCCTTCTTGAATTAACTCTTCATAATCTTCCCTTCTATTATAGTATCTTTTTATGCTAGATATTATAAGTGGTCTTAGTCTATTTAATATCTCTTCTTTTATATCTTTTTCACCTTGTTTTGCTTTCTTTAATAGTTCCTTCCATTCTTCATACATTTTTTATACTTCCTTTAAGAAGTACTTCTTTTATATTCCTAGGTGATGCTAGTTTATAGGAAAAAAAGACATAAGAAAAAGATAGAAAAGGAGCTATTCTTCTTTAGAATAGACTCCAAACCTATCTTTTTATATAGAATGGAATATATTAGCTTTTTTATGTGAACTTTTAAGTAGAGAATAGAAGCTCTTCCTATAACTTATCTCTATAAATAGAGTTAAAAGCTTTTAGCTCCCTTTGAACAAGCCTTGTATCTATAGTTCTCATATCTTCGACACCAGTACTTTGGATGGTAATAAATATATAAAGTAGCATTTCTTTATTCATATGAAAGGATATATCTACCTTTTCTTTTCCAGCATCATTTTTAGGTATATTTTCTATCAAAAAGTTACCAAGTTCTAAATTGTCTTCTACTATAGGGTTTTCACCACCATATACTTTGACACTTACAGCCCTTTGTAAATCCTTAGTAGTCTTATAAATTCTATCTCTAGTAAAAGGAAGCCTATCTCCTTTATATATTATAGGATCAAATATCTTCTTTAAAAGCCGCCCTTCCCTATCACGAACAGAAACACTAACACCTACACTCATCCTAGCAAAACCCGCCACAAGCAAACACCTTCCTTATATAAGTACTATAATTACAAGTCTTTCCAAGTAATAAATTTTTAAACCTATAGTTAGTAAAATCTAACAAAAAGATCCTTCGCTAAGCTCAGGATGACAAACTGAGAAAGAATGGTCTTTCCCTAATTTCAGAATGACAACCCGAAAGAAAGATCCTTCGCTAAGCTCAGGATGACAAAATAAAATACATTTAAATACATAATAAAAAAACTTGGAAGATTTTATCTTCCAATTTTTTGCTTCACTATGGCTATTAAACTATCTACTTCCTCAAGTTTTAAAAATGGCAATATGGCCAGATAAACTGCCGCCCCTACTCCTATGGAAACTATAAGAGATATACTCTCACCTACTGCTCCAAGTAGGAAGTTAAAAGCTAGTTTTGCTACTAAGCCCATAGCTAAAGATGCAGCTATTAGCTTTATCCAAGAATAAAATATTTTTCTAAAACTAAATCCATTTAATCTTTTTCTCAAACTTAAAATAAGTAGTGTTGAACCTAATATTCCAGATATACTTGTGGCTAAGGCTAGACCACCTATACCTAAAAATCTTGAAAGTATTATGTTTAAAATTATGTTTATACTTACTGCTATGACTCCGTTTATCATAGGGGTTTTACTATCTTTAAGAGCGTAAAAACCTCTAGATAAAACTTGCCTTAATCCAGCTCCTAACATTCCTATTGCATAGAAAAATAGGGCAGTAGAAGTCATATCTAAAGCTGAAGGATCAAATGCTCCTCTTCCAAATAACAATTTTACTATCGGTCCACTAAATACCATAGCACCTATAGTGGTAGGTATAACTAGTATGCTTATAGAGTTTATAGCTTCTATGATTGATGCTTCTAGTCCATTCATATCTTTTTCGGCTGCCATCTTAGATATCATAGGATACATTACCGTTGATATACTTACTACAAAAAGTCCTTGTACAAAACCGTTTAGTCTATTTGCATAGTTTAAAGCAGATATACCACCTATAACTACATTTGATGCAATACTTCTATCTACTAGTACATTTATTTGAGTTACTGATACTCCTATTATTACAGGTATAACTATTAGAGCCATATTTTTTATATGTTTATCTTTTATATCTATAAAAGCTTTATATTTATATCCTGCTTTTTTTATGTAAGGAAGCAGAAAAATTAGCTGAGATATGGTTGCTAATACAGTTCCTATTGCAAGAACTATTATATCTGTTCTTGAACTTAAAAACAGGGAGAATATTACTATTACATTCATTGGTATTCCTATAAGTGCTGGAATAGCAAAGTTATCTTTTATTTGTAAAAATGCTGTAAGAACTGCTATTATAGCTGTAAAATATATTCCAACTATACTTATCTTTGTAAATCTTATAGCAAGTGCTAGGGTGTCCCCAGTAAAACCTGCTGCAAAAAGTTTAACTACTGGTTCTGTAAATATAAGTACAAAAGATACTATTATAGTACAAATAACTACTATTATATTTATAAGGTTATTTGTATATTTTTTAGCTTCTTTATCTCCATAGTCTTTTTCTATACTTGAATACATAGGGATAAAACCTGTTGATATAGCGGCACCTACTAGTGCAAATATAACACTCGGTATTGTTATTGATATAATATAGGCATCCGATATATTAGTAGCTCCATAAAAGTATGAAAGACTGATTTCTCTTGCAAAGCCCATTATTTTAGAGATTATAGTTATAAACATTAAAAGTATTGCTGTTTTCTTCATTTATATATACTCCTTTTTCTTCTTTACCTAAAAAACAATACTCTTATTATATCACAGTTTTAATTTTATCAACCCTTTACTCTAAAAACATTTTTTCTATTTGTTGGATTTTTCTATATATGATAGTCAGATCCTCTTTTAGAGACAATATGTCCTTAGTATATATATTGTAATTAAGCTCTTCTTCTCTTAAGACGAAAGGATCTCTAGTGGTCTTCTCTTTTAAAAGTTTTGCAAGATTTATATTTTTAAGTATGGTCTTATCTTTTGATAAGATATCTAGAACTTTTCCGTCTTTAAAATATATGGTACCTTCTTTTACCTCTTCCACCTTTTCTATATTTACATATGAAAAGGCTCCATCATCTTTTCCTATTGGTTTTCTAGTTTTGACAGCTATAAAGATAAGATTTTTTGTAAAAGGTATAGGCGGAGTCTTTTTTATACCTAGCATCCTACCGTATGCCTTGTTTGAACTCTTTAGGTCATAGTGATAAAACTTACATATATCTTTTAAAACACTTTTTACTGACTTTGCAACTAATAAATCTTCACCTACTCTTTTTACCTTTGTAAAGTTTCCACCTTCTTTTGTATAAATAGGTATTATAGCTTCTATTTCATCTTTTAATATATCTTTCATAAGCCTCCTCCTTGTTTATCGAACATCCGTTTATTTATATAGCTATATATTAACAGAAACTAACGTTCGAGTCAATATAAAAAAATGCTTTTACACGTAAAGATGCCCAAGTATTTTTAAAAATACTTGGGCATCATAAAAAAGGGTCTTATTTCTGATAAATAAGTATATATTATAAAATAATATATCATATACTATCATACCATATTTCCATAATTTTACAATATGGTTTTTCTAAAATATTGTATTTACTTCAATTTAACCATTATACCTAATTCTTTTACTCTTAAAACAACACACATTACAAAGTAGACTATTGCAGCTATAAGAACTGTTCCTGCAAGTTTTAATAGTTCCATAAATCCTGTATCTGGAAAAGCTGCACCTAGTTTAAAGTATAAAAGATATACTACTAGACCCATAACTGTTGAAGCTATTGATATCTTTATTCCAGTCAAAAGGATATTTTTAAGTCCAAGTCTTCCTATTTTATATTTAAGATCTATTAAGAGAAGTAGTGTAGTCACTATAGCTGATATACTTGTTGCTAAGGCTAAACCATTATGCGCCATAGTTCTTACAAAAAATATATTTAGTATAAGGTTTACTATAACAGCTATGCCTCCATTTATCATAGGGGTCTTAGTATCTTGAAAACTATAAAACATCTTGTTTAACATAAGCCTAAGAGCGCTTGCTATTAGACCTACTGAATAGTAAAAAAGTGCTGAAGCTGTCATAGCAGTGTCACTAGCTGTAAATGCATTTCTTTGGAAGAAAAGTCTAACTACATCTTCTCCAAGAAGCATTATTCCGACAGTTGCTGGAATTGTTATAAGTAGGATAATATTTACTCCCTTTTTAAATATACTTCTTATTTCTTCTACATTGCCATTTGAAAAGGCTTTACTAAGCATAGGAAAAATTACAGTTGCTATAGCTGCTACAAAGACTGATATTATCATATCGTTTATCCTTGCAGAATATGTTAAAGCTGATATACTTCCGTCTATAAGTTCTGAAGCCAGAGTTTTATCTATGATTACATTTATTTGACTAACTGCCGATCCTATAAGAACGGGGACTACTAGAAACATAGCTTTTTTAAGGTATGGATCTTTAAAGTTTATGCGAGGTTTATATTTATATCCCCTATTTAAAACAGCTGGAAGCTGTATAAGTATTTGAGTAAATGCTGCTAAAACACTTATGATCATAAGTGTTTCTATATTTCCTGTCACAAAAAAGGTTAAGCCTATTAAAAAGACTAGGTTATATGGTATACCCATTATAGCGTGGGGACCAAATATTTCATTGCTTTGAAGATATCCTGATAGAACGTGGGTAAAACCAAGCATGACAACTATTGGCATACCTATCCTATTTAGTTTTACAGCTAAGAGAAACTGCTCTCCTTCAAAACCTTTAGCTATTATACTTATTAAAAGAGGCGAGGCTATATATCCAATTATTGCAGTTAGGAGAGTTACCAGAAAGACTATGTTTATCATATTGTTTAAATATCTCTTTTGAGATTTTGGACCTCTTTTTTCTCTTATCTCTGAAAATACGGGGATAAGAGTTGTGTTTAGAGCCATACCTATAGTTCCCATTATTAGAACTGTTGCTGTCATGGCAGCAAAGTATGTATCGGTTCGCATTCCTGAACCATATTTTGAAGCTATCATAACTTCTCTTAAAAAGCCCATAAATTTACTTAAAAGAGTAAATACAGCTATCATAGTGGCTGATTTTGCAATTGTCTTTTTATTTGTCATACTCTCTTACCTCTTCTTTTTAAAATATTCTATATTATAGTATACCATTATAGCATAGATAATAGTACAAGTCGGCTATAAAAATAGATTAGAAATCTCTTTCTAATCTATTTTTAAATATTTTTAAATATTTTTAAATTTATTTTTATTCTTCTTTTTTTAATATTTCTTCTACACTTTCTGCTCGCATAGGTCTTGCTAGAAAGTAACCTTGCCCATACTTTGAGCCTAGTTCTCTTAGGATTTCACATTGTTCCTTTGTTTCTATACCTTCCGATACTATGTCTTTTCCTAGTGCGTTTGCAAGTGATATAAGTGTTTTTATTACTTCTTGTCCATTTTCTTCTAGGAGTGCAACCACAAAAGTTCTATCTAGTTTTATATGGTCTATTTGTAACTCTTTTAGTCTAGCAAGTGAAGAGTAGCCTGTACCAAAGTCGTCCATGGAGATTTTTATACCTAAGCG
>NZ_JBQDAA010000099.1:0-8215 GCF_052089545.1 Tissierella sp.
GGCTTCTTACTCATTCTTAGCAATAAATTTTCAAGCTCATTTTCTCCTACTGAAAAGAGTAGGGGGTATATTAAATATTAGGGTTTATTAGGGTATTCGTGTTGTTTTGTGTTTGTTTCGGAAATACCCTAATAAATAAAATAATACTAGCATTTACTAGCATTATTTTTGCAATCTGTTCCGTTTTGTAAATTAAATTTTAATCATTTATTTATAACTTTTTTATTACTGCGTTGGAATAAAGGAAATGTATTATAATTTATTCTCTTTTTAGGATGTTACTTTTGTTATTTTATAAATCTTTTATCATTTCATCTAGTTCTATAAAATCATTTATATCTATTGATTTTATATTTTTTAATTCTTTTTCTAAACCTATAATATCTTTCATTAAATCATCTATTGAAGGTATATTTCTTATCAGTTCTTCTAACTCTTTAAAGTCTTCCTCGTATTCTTCTAGCATGATATAACCCCCTAGTTTCTTTTAAATATTCTTTGAAATATACTTTTTTTATCTTCTTTTTGTTCTTCTAATAATAAAGTTTTTTCTTGCTGCTGCTTTAATAATACTTGCATATTTTCAATTAATTTATCCTTATTTTCTAATTGATTATTTTTAACTTCTATTTCACCCTTTAAGGTTTCTATCTGCTCTTTTAAGTCCTTTACATAAGTTTGTTTAAACTCTTTAAACTCATTTAAAAGCTCTATATATTCAGTATTAGGGGTATTATTTATATTGTCTTTTATTTCGTTTGTGTTAATCTCTTTAAAGTCGCCCTTTAAAGTCATATATTCTTTTAATAGTTCAATACCTGTATTATCAATATGTGTAATACTTTTAACTTTGTGTAAATGTGGTTTTAACTCTTTACTGTATTCTTTTAAATAGTTGTAAATCGTTACTTTACTGACCTTTAAAAGTTCAGCGACTTCTACTACCCTATACAAGTAAATAACCCCCCTTATAGACTTTTAATTTAGTTTTAATCTATTGTAAAGTATTCCATAAAGTTCTTTAAAGTCCTTTATTATTTTAAATATTTCATATTTTGATTTTTAATATTATTAATCTAGTAGAATAAAATATATAATCTTTCTCTTTAAAAGTATTCTTTGTTTTTAAAATTACTTAAACAAATAGTAGAAGCTCATCAACTTGATGAGTAGTTCTTTATCATATCTTTTCTTAAAGATACTTAAAATGCTTAGAAATACTTAACAATACTTAGGTCATTTTGTGACATTAAATTTTATTATTGAATCACTCTTGTAGCTTTACCAACGTTTTCTACTTCATAGTCTGAATCATAGAAAAATTGTTCAGTAGCTTCTATCGGTATTAATTCTAAAAGGTCATCTTCTAGTTTTTGTATATAAGCTATGTTATGATTTATTTCATCAATTCTTTTACTAATAACTTTCAAATTATTATTAGTGGTTATTCTGCTTCTTTTTCCTGTTAATTCTTCTACCCTAAGATTTTCAAGCCTTATATTTTCTATTTCAATTTGTCTTTGTTCTTGTAAACTTTTTAATTTCTCTCCATAAAAGTATATCTCTAATACTCCATTTTCGTAAGTATATTGTAGAAGTTCATCTTTTAAATATAAAATTTGATAGAAATCATCTTCACTTATATCACCTTTATCATTCAAATCATTAATATACTCATACGTTGACTCATGATATAAAGCATATCTTCGGTGTTTCTTCTTTGTTAAATCATCACTTAATGAATAGATAAATTTAGCTCTTATAAATGCCTTTTCTCTTTGTTCTGAATATGCTATATAAGGTTTTATATAAGGGCAATGTAAAGGCTCTAAAACCCATATAACAACTTGATTATCTTTAATGCCTGTAAAGGTATACTGACTATTTGAACAGTCTTTAAAACTAACTAAACCCTTAAATAGCTCATATTTTAATTCTTCAATATCTTCATCTTCTTCATCTACCTCCATAATTACAGGTTTAAATCTAAACAATCCCTTTTTTATTAATTCATCAATTATATTTATATCTATTTCATTGTTTTCAACTTTGCAAGTATCAAAATCAACTACTTCATATGCCTTCTTTATATATATAGACCTATTAAAGCCTTCACCAAAAAGATTTTTTGTTTTTCTATAACCTTTTTTATTATAATCAGAATATGCCCTTATATAGTCTTTATCTATAGAGTTTAATTGAGAAGGCTCATAATGATTATATAATTTTATTATAGTTAATATTTCATCTGTATTCATTCTGGTTATAAGTTTTTTATCTAACAAGATTATAGGTATTTGTATAGATAAATCACTCTCTATAATTTGAATAGCTGTATCAGTTTTATAAAATTTTTTATTAATACCATGTGCTTTTATATCAATTTCTTTTAATAATCCTTTTTTAATAAGTGATTCTATAGCTTTATCATACATTTTTTTACTAGCTTTTTCCCCAAATAATTCTTTTACTTTTGTAATTCCTGATAATGAATATCTTATAAGTTTTTCAGTTTGGATACTCTTTTTTATATTGCTCGTTCTACAATGTGTTAAATATACCCATAGTTCACTTTTTTTTAATTCAATATCTAACATATCTTTATTTACCTTAAAATAATTAAATTTACTCATGTTTTAATACCCTCCTGTACTAGAAGGATACTAACTTATATGATATAATAATATTAGTTTAATGATACAAGTTAATACCCTTAAATGTCCTTCTAGCCCTTACTAGAAGGCTTTTTTATTTTCTACTAAATTAAATAGTTTTATCTGTCCTCTTGCTGCTGCATAATCTTCGTTTAAAGCTTTTTTTAAGTAACTAAATTTATTTCTCGCTCTGTTATGTTCTATCATGTTTTTATAATTTAGCTTTATATACTCAAATACATCTACATATTCATCTGTATCAGTTTTAGCAACTGCTATTTCATACAATTCAATTATCTGTTTAGGATTAAAATTTTCACCTTCTAAACCTGATAATCTTTTTATATCTTCTGTGTTAAAATTTTCTTTTAAGTGTAATAAATATTGTTTTTCAAATACTTCTTTGCTCTGAATTGAATATAATAATTTATCTATCCTTCTACCCTTCTTTATTTTTTCATAATTAACCCTAATATCTGTTAGTTCGTTAATTTCTTTTAGTGTAGGTTGCAATATCCTTTGTTCTAAATTTGCAAATCTTTTATAACTGCTGCTATCTATCATTAAAACCTCTTTTAATTCATTTATTGTAAAAGTTCTTTTGCTTATGTTTTCATACTGTTTTAATAATTCGTATAATCTTATAGAATATTTGTTTTTTAAATATAAAATGTTTTCTAACTTGTATCTTGTAAATTTCTTTTTTAGCTGCAGCAAATAAGGAATTAATTTTTTACTGAATTCTAGTTCAATAATACCTTTATCTTTTTTATATTCAATAGAAGATAACCAGCCTGATATTATTTCGCCTTCTACTGTGTTTATAATAACCTCTTTACCCCTTAGTACTCTTACAATTTCCCTTAGTTCTGTGTATCTTTCTGTGCTTGTGTGCAGCAAACTGAAAAAGTCCTTTACATCAATTTCTATTATATTAAAATCCTCCTTTGATTTATCAATTTTACTTACTGCATATAAAATAATCTTTTGTTCATTTAGATTTAATTTATATCTGGCTTCTATTAATTGATTAGATTTTACAATTAAGCCTTCTTTCAATTTTACCACTTCCTTTACTGGTGTAAATGTCTATTTTTTAAGGTTGTTAAATCCTACACATAGTTTTTGTAGTCACTTCACATAGTTTTTGTAGTCACTTCACATAGTTTTTGTAGTCATATTTATCTGCTACCTTAGTAAACAAGCCTATAAAAATTGCCTAAAAGTAGTTAAAAGTAGTTAAAAGGTTTTTAAGTATTGTTATTAATTAATTATATATAGGCTTTGCCTGTGGATAACTTTAATTTGTATTTTATATAATCAATATTATCTGGTAAATCTAATAATTTAACCTTATACATGTAATCACCTCTTATATATCAATTTACTAAGCTTTAAAATCAATTCTAAGTTATTTATATATACTGGCAATGCTAATACATAGCTTAATTATCTTCTCCATCTATAAAGTTTTTTAGAGTTTCTTTAGTGATAATCCATTTCCCTCCTATCATTCTTTTTTTATCTATACTTTTAACTACTTTTAATGCTGTTGGATAGCTCATATTAAATAGTTTTTGTATATCTTTTATGGTATAAAACTCTTTATCCATCTTCATAATCTTATAACCTCCTAATTTTTATTATCTTAATTGTATCATTTTTATACTATCTATACAATTATAATATATAGATTAATACACTTTTAATATTCTTATGACACAAAATAGTTATTTTGTGTCATTAAGCTTATATAACTAACATAGATTCTTTATTACCTTTAGCTTTATTACTAAAAACAACTTCATCAATTTCAATAATTTTAAACTTAAACGCTTCATATACTTGCTCAATTTCTCCATCTTTTCCAAATAAATTTTGTCTCAACTTTTCTGCAATTTCTTCTGGGTTTAAATTAATTACTAATACTAATATATAAATTTTTTTCTCTTTTATTTATAATTTTCAACTCCTTTCTTTTTTACAATATACAATAGTATATTTTTTTCTTAATTATTCAATAAAAAAGGTAGAAATCAATATTACTTGACTTCTACCTCAAAAAAATTATAAGTTTTTAACTATATATTCTAAAGCTCCCTTTTCTACCATATCTAAATTCAAAATACATCTCATATCATCAAAAGCATCTCTTAATGGCATTTTAGCAGTATGCCATCCTAAACCATCTGTTACCCAACAAAATTTAAATCCACCTTCTTTTATATATTTATCAAGCTTAGTGAATTCACTAGCTACACTTTTTAACTTTGAACCTCCACCATGATAATAATTAGTTTCTCCTAAAAGAATTTTACCATTTTTATTTATAACAAAATCAAATCTTCTCTTAGATTTATCAGTTGGAACTACTATATTCCATTCTTCTAATATAGTAGCCACCGTTGCTTGATACAAGTAATCCCAACCATTATCCTTACACATCTTAGTTATTAATTTCTCTAAGATATTTTCCATAGCATCTCCAGTTCTATTTTTTCTTCCATTAGTATCTAAGCCAACTTCAACTCCCATTACATAATCAACTAAATTCTTTATAGTTTTGTCTGCAAATAAATCAAATAGATTAGTTTTATGTAAAAATTCTATTGCATTATCCAATTCTTCATCTGTTAAATCATCTTTTCTAGTCTTTTTATTACCAAAATTAATATTTTTAATTATTATAGAACCATCTTCATTAGGTTCTATAATTTCAAATTTATTGTCTCGAGTAGCTATTAATATGGGTAACACATTTATAATTTGGGGATTTTCACTTAACAATTCCCTGGCTTCATTTTCTATATCATCTTTACCTATTAAATAATTAAGAGTATTTAAACTTCTTTCAATACTTTTTATATTACCTAATACTTTGTCCCAATTTACAAAATAATCCCAGCCTTTAATCGTTGGTTTTAAATTATTTATTAGACTATCAAAAGCTTTATCTACAGTCTCTAGCTGAAGTAATTCACTATATACACTTGATTTATATTCCATATTATCTTCCCCCATATATAAATTGTTTTCTTTATAATAATTTGTTATTAATAATTCAGAGGTGTCTTTTCTATTGTCACCATCAGAGTTTATAACTCTACTAGCATATAGCTTCTTTATATTAAAATCTTTATATAGTATTTCAAAAAAATTATCATTTTTAATATATTCTCTAGGATTAGAATTACTAAGCATCAATTTTGCACCTTTATTGGAAACATTAGAGAAAAAACTAGCTAATTCTTTTTGAGATGTATCATTAAAACCACTTTTATTATAAGTAGAAAAACCACCCTTAGTAATTGGACGATAAGGAGGGTCGAAATAAACGAAAGTAGAGCTATCAATATATTCTTCTAAATCACTATAGTTTAAATTTAATATAGTAACAACAAAATTACCTTTATCATCTTTTTTATTTAATACCTTAGAAATCTCCAAAAGTTGTTCTTTTACAAAGACTTTAGGATTTTTGTATCTACCAGTTGGAACATTAAAATTACCACTTTTATTTTCCCTATATAAACCGTTGAAACAAGTCTTATTTAAAAATATAAAATATGCTGATGATTCTAAACTAGAAATATTATCATCATTAAATTTTTCTCTAATCCCGTAATAAAAATCATCTCGTTCTTTAGAATCCACTTCTAAAATCAAATATGATTCTTGTAATCTTTCTAACAATATAATTAAATCATTTACTCTATCTCGAATATTTAAAAATACATTAATTAATCTTGAATTTATATCATTAATAATATATTTTTCAAATTTATCATTATATATGAAATCAAAAAAAACTGCTCCTGCTCCAACAAAAGGTTCAACATATGTAGTTAAATTGTCTATATCTTCAGGCAACTCTCTATTAATAATAGGCAACAATTTTGTTTTACCTCCTGCCCACTTTAAAAAAGGTTTAACATTACTTTTAAACATATTAAATATTCTCCTTTATAATTCAGATAACCAAATAATATCATATAAAAAAAAATATTAAAATATTGAACTCTCTATTAACCATAAAGGTTTATTTTTAAGCTTTTATAAAGCTTGTCTCTAAAATCCACGTTCTACTTGGCACTTTTAACTTTTTTTACATATAAGTATTTATTTGACGTGGTCATTGTGACCCCATAATAAATTTTAAGATACTATATTTCCCATATAATCATAATTTGCTTTATAGTTTGTAGACTTAACCCTAAACTATTTCTTAAAAATGGAATTAAAAATAATATAACTTTATTTCTTAATCCATGTTGGCTTCCAGCTAGCATTTTTTGTATAGGTTCAGGAAGTGTATCAAAATTTAGAAATTCATTGTAATAATTTTTTATACTACATATTTTTATTGTATTAACTTCTTTTAATACTGTAAAAATACAATACTAGAAGGATTTTGATTCTAATTGCATAATGTCGTTATGTCTTTTTTATGCTCTTTTTTATGGACTCAAATAATGAAGTATATATCTTTTTAGGGGCTCTGGTATCTCTGGATATATATATTTATTCTTAGGCTCGTATTAGCCTCTACAAACTTTTATATTGATTTAAATGTATATTACTATACCTAATTTATTTAAATGCCTTAGAATTGATTTAAATAGGTCTTTCAATTTGACTCAAACCCGCCACTGATGTCGGATTTGGAAATTCTCTTGCTACTTGTATCTGTCCATACTCTAGTACAACTAAAATAATATAATTATAGTTTCATGTTTTTTTTAGGGTGTTACCTTTGTTACCTTATCCCTTTTTAGGGCTCCAATTTCCCCAATAAATATTGCCTTTTTTTAGGTCTTACTAATATCACCCTACCCAATGCACCTATAAGTATATTAAGTCGCTCATAATCCAAATAAATAAGCCTAATACCGTTTTATCTGTACCCTTCCATGGGGTTGTTTTTATATCTTAGGTTTTCTTAGGTTATACCTTCTCATTTTTTTATAGCTGTAATATCAGAGCAAGTACCAATTTATTTGGTATAACAGGTTATACCTTCTCATTTTTTTATAGCTGTAATATCATCTCCTGTTTGAAAAACAGGGAAAGGGAAGGTTATACCTTCTCATTTTTTTATAGCTGTAATATGTCAAATTAATACTTGCATGGGGTCTGTCTTGCAATATCTATTTTAAAAGTAAAGTTTTGTAAGGTTTTATCTTAGTATTTCTTAGTATTTTAAATCCAACATTATCCAATATTTAGGGGTGGGGGTCATATGGAAATATACTGTGTGTATTTTGTAGGTAATCCGACCGGTTCTTATATGTAAATGTATATATAGTTTTATGGGGGGTATATATCATCACCCCCTTTTTTAAAATATAAAGTCTATTGGAAAAACTTCACCCTCTCGGTCTATAGTTATGTATATTCAATATAAGTATATAGGGGGTTTATAATTATATTTTTTATCACGTATATATAAATATCTTTTGTCGTCCCCCTCTATCGTTTCAATATTACCCAAGAGTAAATAAATTTATTCAAGATCAAATACTAAAGCATTCATCTGCTGGGCATTCTCTAACCTATTCTTT
>NZ_JBQDAA010000100.1:0-8121 GCF_052089545.1 Tissierella sp.
TTTATTATATCATGTCCGAGTTTTTATTGTATAATTAAGTGTAACCTATCCAAGTGGATCCAACAAAAAAAATAGCGGTTCTTCAAAGATATCTAGACGCTGTATTGGTCATATAATGAACCAGAAAAAGTTAGTTCCATCTTATACTGTAGCACAATTCAATGGTATAAAACTCCTGCAATGGGTCTAGATGTGCTAACCTTGTCAATAGGAATTTCGACAATAGAGAACCACCAGACATTATCGTAAGTGATTTAACCTATGTAAGAGTTACTGACAGTTGAATTACATCTGTATTTAGTTGATTTGCACATTATTTAGTAATTGACGAATTTAGAAATATTTAATTTGAAAAGTCGTCTAATAAAGTCTTGATGGTCCAATTCTATTTTCATATAATGCTTAATTTTAAAATAAAAAGTATTATATATCTTTTCCTTATTATTCTACTGATTATTTTTTCTGTATTTCCTTAAGCCTTTATATTTCCATAATTCCTATGTTATAAAAAATCATTTAACGACTCTGTATATATTTCTCATTACGCCCTCTATTACAACTTTATTTTATTAGGCCTAAAAACTTCAAGACTCTGCTTGATGAGTTGTTATCTGTATATTTATTAAACAATTTACATATACATTCTCGTTCATTTTTATATAAATCTTTCTTCATAGAAACATCTTCTATAAAGTTAAGCATATCATCTATATCTTTTATTTTAAACCCCGGCATATAGTCCAATGGTTTTTCTACCATAAAGCCTAGTTTATGATTATACTGCAACAGGTCGTCAATTGTAAATCCTATTGGTTTATCTAAAATCAAATAATCCATATATACCGAAGAATAGTCAGTAATTAACGCATCACTTTCACCCAGTAAACTATATAGTTCTATATTTTTATCAAGCAACTCTTTATTCGTTACAATCTTTATATTAGAACTATTTATATCCTTAATATACTTCATGTTCTGTGCTGGGTGAGGTTTTATAATTAATAAAACCTGTTTCTCTCTAAGCAATAAGTCCAACTTGGAAAGTCCTACAGCATCACTAATTATAGGTATATCACTTTTTGAATTTGTACTACTATCATTTCTATCTGAATTCTTCTGTCTTCGAAATGTAGGCATCCATATAATCACTTTTTTATATGAATTTTCATTTGTACATAACTTAGATATTGAATCGTTTTTTGTAAGCAAAAAGTCATTTCTTGGAAATCCTAACACCTTTAATTTTGATTCTCCACCGCCATAAGTCTTTACCATTAACCCTCCTGAAAATTGTGATGGTGTTAAAATATATGTTACTTTTAATGTATCTCCCATCTTACCTTTCGTATTTTTTAATGGTGTTCCATGTGTGAGATTAAAAAATACTTGTTTGCTTTTTGGTTTAGTGCGTTGAAAATTGTTGTGTGTATAAAAATAATACTTACATTGTGAGAAAAGACGTATATTTCTTAGTTCACTACACATCTTTTCCTTTATCGTATTTCGTTTTTTACTGATGAACTTCACATTTTTCAGATTAGCATCATTGAAGTACTCAATATCATCAACTAACCAATAAATTTCAAACTTTTCGTTAATATTGTGTTCTATTATTTTATTAAAAAGTGCTTTGGAACTGTCACAAAAATCTGAATGACTTTCAAATATAATAATATCTTTAATTGGTAATATCTTTAGAGGGATTCCTATACAAACTTCAAATAACTTTATCTTTCGTGCATGAGGGGCTCTTTTTATTTTCGTGCTCATAATTATAACTATCCTTTCTTAATTAATCTTTTGAAAAACACTATAACTATTATATTATTCAATGCTTTAGTTTCCTTTTTTAAAGCCAAATATATTATAAAAAAGTGTTTATTATAGCCCCCCTTCACACACTACTAACCTCCTTTTAACATAGAGTCTTATATATGTGCAATGTCTTCTCTGACATGATATCTATATTGTATTTGCTTGCCCTATTAAAGGATAATTTAACACACTCATTGTAACAGCTATCTTCGAGCATTAACTTAATTATACTAACTAATTCCTCTACATTGCTTTTTTCGAACAACATTCCTGCTCCGCAAACAACTTCTCTAAGTCCTTCTACATCGCTAGCTATTACAGGTTTTCCCGCTGCCATTCCTTCTATTGCCGCCAAACCGAATCCTTCCCAATTTGACGATTGAATTATTATATCGCATGTTCTAAGTATTCTTTCAATGTCATTTCTAAACCCTAAAAAGTGCACCCTATTCTCAACTGCCATATCTTCAGCTAACTGCTCATTATTACACTTTAGCGGACCTTCTCCTACTAGTAATAAATGTATGTTTTCCGGAATATATTGCATCGCCTTTATTATTGTAGGTTGATCCTTAGCTTCAGAAAATCTAGCTACCATACACAATAATTGTGTATCCTCCGAAAAGCTATCATTTATAGCTGATTTTACGTATGTCTTGGCATCTTTAAATTTTTTAATATTAATCCCATTATGACTTACAGTGAATTTCCCCATATAATTGGGGCTTGGCTTTAACCACTTAATAAGATTTTCCTGCGTCGCATCACTAATAGATATAATCTTTTCAAAACTTGAATAGATAAATTTCTCTACAGGCCTTAAGAACCTTTTATTTCTTCGTCTATTATGCGTACTGTGTTCTGTATAAAAAAACTTAGGCTTATTCTTCCACATTAGTTTAGATGCGATTGATACCCAGTAAATAGTTGGAAATAAGTGAGCATGAACAACATCATATTTCCCAACTAAGATGTACTTCCTAATATGGTATATGTTTAGAGGATTCGCAATTTTTTTTCCGGGTATCACATCAATAGATATGCCACTCTTTCTTAATCCCTCATCAAAAACATTCCCTTGATCACTCAGTAACAGCAGCTCTACCTTAATACCTTTTGCCCCATTCATAATCGGAAGAGATTCTTCTATTAGTTTTTCTGCCCCACCTGCACCCAAGTTATTTATAACATGTAAAACCTTCAAAATAATCTCCTCCTACAAAATCCTATTGACTATAAATTAGACTTGTACCACTCTATCGACTCTTCAATCCCTCTTTCAAAACTCCAGTTCGGATTGTATTTCAACATTCCTTTCGCCCTACCTATATCTGCAATACTATGCTTTATATCTCCAGCCCTATCAGGCCCAAATATAGGCACAATATTTTTTTCTAATGCTTTGCACAATCCATCATAAATATCAATTAAATACTCTCTACCACCATAAGCAATATTGTATGCCTGTCCTGCTGCCTCATGAGGTGCTTTACAAGCCTTAAGATTAGCTTCAATTACATTGTCAATATAAGTAAAGTCTCTACTCTGCTTACCATCACCATTAATGGTTGGTCTTTCATCATCTAATAGCTGTTTGATAAACTTAGGAATAACCGCCGCATATGCACCATATGGATCTTGTCTTCTACCAAACACATTAAAATATCTCATTCCATAAGTATCCAATCCATATAGTTTAGTATACAGTTTTCCATATTCCTCATCAACCTTTTTGGTAAGTGCATAAGGTGATAGTACATTACCTTCTCTACCTTCTTGCTTTGGAAGGTTTGGCTCATCACCGTATACAGAAGAACTAGAAGCATAAACAAACTTCTTCACATTATTTTGTCTAGCTGCTTCCATCATATTTAATGTGCCTTTTATATTTATATCTTCATATAATAATGGCATCTCGATACTTCTGGGAACACTTCCCCATGCCGCTTGATGAAGTACATAATCTACACCTTCACAAGCCTTCATGCAAGTATCCAAATCTCGTATATCTCCTTTGATAAATCTATAATTAGTATTATTCATGAATAAATCTATATTATTTTGTTTTCCAGTAGAAAGATTATCTAGACATCTAACTTTATAACTTTTATTTAATAATACTTCACATAAATTAGATCCTATAAATCCAGCACCACCCGTTACAAGAAACACTGCATCTTTATCAAATTCTATATTTTTATAACCCATATATAAATCTCCTCTTTTATAATCTCCAGTACAGATAATTATTTTTTTCTGCTTCTTTCCTATCAAAAATACCTTTTATATCAGCTAATACGTATTTATAATCATCAATGTTATTTCCATCATAAGTTGCAGCTACTTCATCATTAAAATCTGAATATACGTTCCATTTTTTGTTGTATATGTTTTTAATATCTTCTAATTTTATAGAATCAAATTCTTTGTGAGGTACTGCAAAAACTACTGCATCTACATTCTCTATATCATCTATTTCATTTAATTTTATTCCATATACTCTTAATAAGTCTTCTTTATCAGCTACTGGATCTGTCACCACTACATTTATTCCGTATTCTTTTAACTCATTAATTACGTCAATTACCTTTGTATTTCTAACATCGGGACAGTTTTCTTTAAAAGTAGCTCCGAATATTGCTACTGTTGCACCTTTAATTTGCTTGTTTGCTTTTATCATAAGCTTAACTACATTTTCTGCTACATATTTCCCCATATCATCATTTATTCTTCTACCTGATAGAATGATTTGAGAATGATATCCCAATTGCTCTGCTTTATAAGTTAAATAATATGGATCTATGCCTATACAATGTCCTCCAACAAGTCCAGGGGAGAAGTTCAAGAAATTCCATTTAGTCCCTGCAGCTTTAAGAACGGATTTTGTATCAATTTCTATTTTATTGAATATTATTGAGAGTTCATTCATAAATGCAATATTAATATCTCTTTGTGAGTTTTCAATCACTTTAGCAGCTTCTGCCACTTTAATAGATTCTGCTTTGTGTACTCCTGCATCTACAACTAATTCATAAATCTTAGCAATATCTTCTAATGATCCTTCATCCATCCCTGATACTACTTTCACAATAGTTTCAAGTCTATGCACTTTATCACCTGGATTTATTCTTTCTGGTGAATATCCTACTTTAAAATCTATTCCACATTGTAGTCCAGATTCTTCTTCTAATATAGGAATACAAATTTCTTCAGTAACTCCAGGATATACAGTAGATTCAAATACAACTATTGAATCTTTAGTTAAGTTTCTTCCAACGGTTCTACTTGCTGATTTAATAGGTGTAAGATCTGGAGTATGATCTGTATTAACAGGTGTAGGAACCGCAACTATATGAAATTTTGCTTCCTTAAGCTTTGATTCATCTGAAGTAAATTCTACGGTTGTTTCTTTTATAACTTTGTCACCAACTTCTTTTGTTGGATCAATTCCATTTTTATAAAGATTTACTTTTTCTTCACTTATATCAAATCCTATAACATTCACTTTCTTTGCAAACGCTACTGCTATTGGCATTCCTACATATCCTAGTCCTACAAGTGAAATTTTTTCTTTCTTATTTTTGATATTCTCGTATAAATTCATATTTGACTCCCTTTATATAATATTTTCTATTGAATTCATATATTTATCTACTACAAATTCTCTATCAAACTGTTTTTCCATCTTATTTCTACTAGCAATACCCATTTGTTTCTTTTTATCGCAACTTAAATTTATAAATTTTTCTATTTTTAGTGCTAAATCATTTGTATCTCTAATTTCTATTCCAAATCCACTTATGTTTTCATCAAATGTTTCCTTACATCCAGGTATGTTTGATGCAATTAACGGACGTCCGGTGGATGCAGCTTCTAACAATACATTGGCCATACCTTCATGATACGACGGTAATACAACCACATGACTTTCTTTTATATATTGATGCACATTCTCTACAACACCACGAAATTTAACTACATCTAGTTCACTTAATTCCTTTACTGTTTCTTTATATTCCTCTTCCACAAATCCTATAGCTTCAAATTCAATATTTTTATATTTGTTTTTCAGAATTTTGGCTGCTTGATTAAATTCTCCTATCCCTTTATCTTTCATTATTCTACCGATGAAAAGAACTTTAATTAAATATTCATTTGAGGGATAATCTTCAAATGAATAGTCTGATAAATTAACACCTGAACCCGGTACCAATATATGTTGATCTATTGCAATATTGTTATCTATAAAGAATCTTCTATTTAATTCGTTCTGAAAAAACAGATTATGTATGTCTTTAAAGGCTAATTTATATAAAAGAATGGATACAGACCTTATTAATCCCTTTTTTTGAGCAGATATTCCTAAACCAGTAATAGTTGCAATATAAGGTACTTTTAATATTCTACATGCTATACCCCCATATATATTAGGTTTAATAGTATAGGAAATAACCAAATTAGGATTTATTTTTTTCATGATTTTTATATATTCTTTTAATAATTTAAATTCATTAAAAATATTAGTTCCATGTCTTTCAATGTCAGTTTCAATATATTTACATCCCATTTCTACTAAATAGTCTATTCTTTCACCATAAGGAGATGAGATGTACACTTCATATCCTTCTTCTAAAAGTCTTTCAACCAATTCTTTTCTAAAATTATATATAACTACATCATGATTAACTAATATTAACACTTTTTTATTGTCCATAAATTACTACCTCTCAGTCAATTCTATCGACTCTTTTAAGTCACAAATTCTATATTCTTTATCATACTTACTCATAGATTTATCATAAACCAAATTACCAAACACCTTATTAACTACATTCATCCTTTCAATCATAACTTTTATAAGAGGATTAAATGCTTTTGTTAACCTTACTTTCTTCCCATGCACTTCACCAATAATCCTAACCATTTCACTAGTCTTTACATATTCCTCATTCTGAGGAAAAAACAATCCACTTTCTTCATTCTCTATCATCAGCTTCAAAAATTCACAAAGATTATCTATATGAAGCATACTGCGTTTATTATCTATATCAGGGAATATAGGTGTGATTTTAGCTAATTTTGCTAACTTTGGATAGTTTCCCTTTGAGCCTTTACCATAAATCATTGGTGGTCTAATGATAGCTATTTTAAAGTTATCATCTTCTAGAGGTTTAATACCTTCTTCAGCTTGTAATTTGCTATTCCCATAAAAATTGCTTGGTTCAGGAATAGTATCTCTAGTTATAACTCTCATAATGCTTGTACTATCTCCATATACTATAATGCTACTCATGAATATAAATTGATTGACTCCATCTTCTTTTGCCTTCTTTGCAATATCTATTGTAAGGTCTCTATTTACCTTGTAATATTTTTCTTCCATATTTGGATCAGTTGATACATGCGCAATCCCAGCTACGTGAAACACTACATCATATTTAAAAAAATCTTTTTGCATCCAAGATTCATCTCTTACACTGATCTTATCTATATTATATCTATCAGGTGTTTTTAGCAACCATTCTTCAAGTTTATTTCCTATGTAACTACTCTTTCCTGTGATAAGTATATTTTTCATTCTTTACTTTCACCTCTTACCTGTCCTGCTCCACCTTCAACTACACCATCTCTTTTTACTACAGATACTATTGTCCCAAAGAAACATTTAGCATCTAATTTGAAACTCATATTCTCAGCATATTCTCCATCTATCTTAGCTTTAACTTCTATAGCAAGTTCATCTCTACCACTTATTTGAGCAAGTCCTGTAAGTCCTACTGGGACATCATTTGCACCATATTTGTTTCTTTCTTCTATTAAATCATATTGATTCCATAGAGCAGGGCGTGGTCCTATTATACTCATTTCGCCTTTAAATATATTTATTATTTGAGGTAATTCATCTAAACTTGTTTTTCTAAGAAACTTACCCATCTTTGTTATGTACTGTTCTGGATTCTCTAATAAATGAGTTGGTGTATCTTTCGGAGTATCTATTTTCATAGTTCTAAATTTCAATATATTAAAATGAGTTTTATGTATTCCTACACGTTTTTGTTTAAATAATATAGGTCCTTTAGAATCTAATTTAATTAAAACAATTAGTATTAGAAATACAGGAGATAATATTATAATACCTAATAATGAAAGTAATATATCTATAATTCTTTTTATTTTTAAATACACATAAATTACCTCCTAGAATATTTTCGCTCTCATAAAAGCCAAAAAAATAATGTTAATCTACTTCAATTAACATTATTTTGGGCTATTTTATAGAAATAACTCTTTTCCCGTCGAATTTCT
>NZ_JBQDAA010000101.1:0-8057 GCF_052089545.1 Tissierella sp.
ACTTGCAATGAGTATATTGGATCATTTACTTGGGATGAATGTAAGAACTATTGCTACGACACATTATAGTCAATTAAAACTATATGCACTTACTACAGAAGGAGTTGTAAACGCATCAGTAGAGTTTGATGTAAAAACATTAAGCCCTACATATAAGCTTCTCATAGGTATACCTGGGAAGTCTAATGCATTTGAAATATCCCAAAGGCTAGGACTAGGAAATCACATAATAGACTATGCTAAAAGCCTTATTTCTGAGGAAAACATAAAGTTTGAAGATGTCTTAGAGTCTATGGAAGAAGATAGATTGGCTATAAATGAAAATAAAGAGGAAGCAAAAAAACATAGATTAGAAGTAGAAAAGCTAGAAAAGGAACTATCTATAGAAAAAGATAAAGTTAAAGAGATGAGAAAAAAGGAATTGCAAGGCGCTAAAGAAGAAGCTCGTAATATATTAAAAAAGGCAAAAGATGATGCTGACTCTTTGATAAAAGAATTAAGAGATCTTTCCATGGAAGTTGAAAAAGAAAAACTTAGAAAGCTTCATAAAACTAGAGAAAAATTAAATAAAAAGTTAAAAAAAGCAGATTCTGAAGTTTCCCAAAAAGTTTTAAATGTAAAATCAAAGAAACCACCTAAAGATTTAAAAATAGGAGAAACTGTAGAAGTTTTGACAGTAAACCAGGTGGGAACTGTCCTTGAAAAACCAGATGAAAATGGAAATGTAAGAGTACAGGTGGGTATAATGAAAATAAATGTTCATATATCTTCACTAAGACGCTCAAAATCATCTAAAAAGGAAGCTTTAAGTAGTTCTACTAAGAGGATAATGAGCTCTAAAACTAAAAATGTAAAGTCTGAAATTGATTTAAGAGGTCACAATCAAGAAGAAGCATTTATGGAAATAGATAAATACTTAGATGATGCATATATGGCTGGACTTAAAGAAGTTCAAATAATACATGGAAAAGGAACAGGAGTATTAAGAGAAGGAGTAAAAAGATATCTAAAGACAAATAGACATGTCAAAAGCTCAAGACTTGGAGCTTTTAATGAAGGTGGAGATGGGGTTACTGTGGTAGAGATTAAGTAAACCTTTGGAGACATTTCTAAATTAAGGAGGAAAAAGTTTGATAAATTTTAAAGAAGAAGTTGTAAATTTGATACAATCACAAGTGGATGCACTTAGTAGAGAAGAAATAGATGCACTAATAGAGGTGCCACCATCATATGATATGGGGGATTATGCTTTTCCTGTATTTAGGCTAGCTAAAACTTTTAGAAAAGCACCTAATATGATAGCTGAAGAACTTGCAGGAAAATTTGGAGACAGTAAATACTTTGAAAAAATTGAAAATGCTGGACCTTATCTTAATTTTTTTATAGATAAAGTAGAACTTACTAATACAACTCTTAGTGCTGTTAAAAGTGAAAAAGAGATGTATGGAAGCTCAAATATGGGTGCAGATAAAACTGTGATAGTGGAATTTTCTTCTCCTAATATTGCAAAGCCTTTCCATATTGGACATATCAGAACTACTATTATAGGAAATTCACTTTATAAAATATATAAATTCTTAGGTTTTGATACAGTAGCTATAAATCACCTAGGTGATTACGGTACACAATTTGGAATGCTTATATCTGCTTATAAAAAATGGGGAGATAGAGAACAAATAGAGAAAGACCCTATAAATGAACTATTAAAATTATATGTTAGATTTAACAAAGAAGCAGAAGAGGACGAATCTTTAAGGGACGAAGCTAGATATTGGTTTAGAGAATTAGAAAATAAAAATGAAGAGGCAGTAGAACTTTGGACATGGATCCGTGAGATATCACTTCAAGAATTTAATCGAGTTTATGATATGTTAGGGGTTAAATTTGATTCATTTAAAGGAGAGTCATTTTATTCTGATAGAATGCCGAAAGTGATGGAAGAATTAGAAGAAAAAAACTTACTTGAAGAATCAGAGGGAGCTTATTTAGTAGATTTAGATGAATATTCTATGCCACCAGCACTTATGAAGAAAAAAGATGGTTCAACTCTTTATGCAACTCGTGATATGGCAGCTGCGTTTTATAGAAAAGAAAAATATGACTTTTATAAAAATATATATGTAGTAGGTTCCCAACAAAACTTGCACTTCAAACAATGGATGAAGGTAATAGAACTTATGGGATATGATTGGGTTAAAGACTGTGTACATATACCATTTGGTATGGTAAGTCTTGAAGATGGAACCTTATCTACTAGAAAAGGAAAAGTAGTATTTTTAGAAGATGTACTAAAAATGGCAACTAACAAAACATTAGAAATAATAGAAGAAAGAAATCCAGATTTAGAAAATAAAAAGAAAGTGTCTGAACAAGTTGGAATAGGAGCGGTAATATTCCAAGAGCTCTTTAATCAAAGAATAAAAGATTATGTATTTTCATGGGAAAGAACATTAAGCTTTGATGGTGAAACAGGACCTTATGTCCAATACACATATGCTAGAACAAATTCTATATTGAAAAAAGGTGAATTTGATACAGAAGATGATGTAGACTACAGCTTATTAAAATCAGAGGAAGAAATAAATATAACAAGACTATTATATGATTTCCCAGAAAAAATTGTAGATTCTATGGAAAAAGATGAGCCTTTCTTTATTACAAGACATATAGTAGAATTAGCTAAAGCTTTCAATAAGTTTTATAACTCTTGTCCTATAATAATAGAAGATGAAGAACTTAAAAAAGCAAGACTTAGCTTAACCTATTCTGTTAATATTGTTTTAAAAACAGGACTTAATCTTCTTGGAATCGAAGCTCCTGAAAGAATGTAGGAGATATAGATGTTAAAGTTAGATTTAGAAAAATTGTTATTAAATATTTTTCAACAAGATAAAATGAAAAGCAACAAACATACTATTTTTTCTCAAATTTCTATGATAACAATAAAATCATTAATCCCAAGCCCTGAAAATGTGGGCAACTTTATAGATTATAATAGATTTAAAGAAGAATTAAAACTATTGAAACTTTACAAAATTGAAGATAAAAAGCATGAGCTAATAAATATTAAAGAAAATGTATACTTTAAATATAAGGATGAAACGATTTATGCAAGGCTTATACCGATTATAATCTCAAATAAAGATTATGAAATTATAGAAAGAGAAGTAGTCAAAAACATATTATATACTACAGGAGATATAGAAGTCTTGTTGGAGTGGATGTTTATAAGTAAACTCATATTTTTGATGATAGAAGAAAACGATAATACATTGGGGGAGCTTAAAGAGTATATTATAAACTTATCTCAAACAGGATTTTTAGAAAAATATGGTGATAAGTATTTATATGATTATCTTAAACCTGACCTCAACTTTGAAGTTAAATTTGAACGCGTGAAAGTTTCTATTATATCCCTTCTACATGGTATAGATATGGGCAAGTTTAAGTATTTAAAAGATTTACTCGATATAGTAGATGGCAAAAATGCAGAAACAATGATAGGATTTATAGTTGAAAAGAGCAAGCTTGAAGAGAAAGTATTATATGATATTGATAAAAGTTACGAAAGAATGGCTTCATATATATTGAAATTAAGGAAAAGTAGAATAGATCCTAGTGATTTAAAGATAAAAAAATATATACTTCCAGATATATTTAGTTTTAAAGAAGGAGAAATGTTTTTCCACTCATTACTGAATAATTCTAGAGTAATAAAAAAAGAAGTTCAGGAAAATTCCTTAACTTCTTTGGTTGAGACTAGAGCTGGTATATATTTATTTAAAAGGGACCCTCTAAATTAAGATAGGGTTTCTTTTTTTAAAAAATCTAAAAAATCTTTCTCGGGTACTTCAACAAGGGAAGATAATTCTCCGATAAAACTATCCCTTAATTCTAAAAAATCATTTACCTTAGTATGAGTGCCGGTATATTCTAATGCTCTAATAATAAGCAACATATCCTCTTTAGACATTTCTTCTATAGTTATTTTGTCAAAATCTTGCATCTTATGACTCCTTTCGTTTTTATTATACATTATATTCTACCCCTTTTTTAAGTAAGAATCAACAATAACAGTTAAACAAAACTATAAAGATTAATTTAAATAAAAAACAATAAAAGATAGGTGACAATATGGAAATATTACTTGCTACATTAAATTCAAAATATATACATTCAAATCTTGCCATTAGATATTTGAAGGAGATCACAAAGGATATAAAGGAGATAGATACTTTAGAGTTTACAATAAACCAGAGCATAGACTTTATAGTATCCGAAATATATAAACTTAAAAAAGATATGATATGTTTTTCTGTATATATATGGAATATAGAAGAAACACTTGAAGTATGTAAAATACTACAAATTATAAATCCAGATATAAAAATACTTCTAGGTGGTCCAGAGGTAAGTTACGATGTCAAAAGTGTTATGGAAAAGTATGATTATATAGATTTTATAATATACGGCGAAGGTGAGGAGACCTTTAGAGAGTTTATAATTGAAAATAAAAAAGATATTAAAGACTATAAGGGTATAAGAGGTCTTAGTTATAAAGAAGATGGGGAAATAATAATAAATCCTGAAAGACACTTAATGAAAGATTTAAATATAATCCCTACACCTTATAGTGAGATAACAAATGAGTTTAAAAATAAGATTGTTTATTACGAAAGCTCTAGGGGCTGTCCATTTGGTTGTAAGTTTTGTTTATCTTCTACTATAAATGGGGTAAGATACTTTGATATAGAAAGAGTAAAAAAAGACTTGAAAAACCTTATAGCTATGGGAGTTAAACAAATTAAATTTGTAGATAGGACATTTAATGCAAACAAAAGATATTCTAGAGAAATTATGGAGTTTATAATAAAAGAAGATCCAAAAAACATAAATTTTCATTTTGAGGTTACAGCCCATTTAATAGATGAAGAAACCTTGAATTTTTTAGGTACTGTAAAGGAAGGTTTGTTTCAATTTGAAATAGGAGTACAATCTACAAATGAAAAGACCATAGAAGCTATAGGGAGAACCACAGACTTTAAAGTGCTAAGTAGTGTAACTAAGAAAATACAATCATTTAAAAACATTCATCAACATTTAGATCTAATAGGAGGACTACCCTATGAAGATTATAATAGTTTTAAAAGATCTTTTGATGATGTATACAATCTAAAACCAGAAAAGATACAATTAGGGTTTTTAAAACTACTAAAAGGATCAGAATTAAGATTAAAAGAAAAAGAATATGGATATAAGTATTTAAATAAACCTCCATACGAAGTTTTGGAGAATAAATTTATTTCCTACGGTGATATATTAAAACTTAAAGATGTAGAAGACTTGGTGGAAAATATTATAATGAAGGTTATTTTAAGCATACAATAGAATTTTTGATGAAAAATTATTTCAACTCATCTTTTGAGTTTTATGAAGAATTTGCTATTTTTTGGAATAAAAATGGATATCATAAAATATCTCATAGTAGAAATAAATTATACAAAATACTTTTCAACTTCATAGAAGAAAAAGAGTTTAAAGATAAGGTAACAATATGCAATCTATTAAAATATGATTATATATTTAATAATAAGAAAACAAGGCTTCCCTTTAAATTTGAAGAAAAAGAGAATGGTTTAAATTTTAATATACACCATGTATTAAAAGATGAGAGAATCTTAAATAACTCTTTACAAAGATACAAAGATATTCCAACTAAAAAAATTATAAATAAAGTAAATGTAGTCAGATTTTCTATAGACATTCTGGATATAATTTTAAATGACTATATACCATCAAGCAATTCTAAAGAAATCTATCTACTGTTTGATTACTTAGATGGGAATATTACTAAATGTAAGTCGTATGATATAACAAATATAGTAAGGAGTGTTTAAGATTGAATTTTTTAGAAGATATAATTTATGTTAATAGGAGTGCACTAGACAAAACTCTTAAAAACTTTACAAAGAATTGGATGATAATATTTACAGGTATAGTTTATATTATGATAAACTTATTTGTATATAATTTACTAGATATATTATTTGTAGGACCTTTATCAATATTGTCTGGAATAATACTTGCTTTATTTAAAAGTAGTATTGTTTCTAACTATTTATACTTGCTATTTAATATAGTAAATTATAATAGGCTTACAACTAATAACTTTAAAGAGGGCTTTACTCATTATGTAAGAAAGATTTACGGTGTTTTCTTTGTAGCATATTTAGGAAGACTTTTATTAAGTCTTGTTTTGCCAGGATTAGGTCAGTTAGGATCAATTATTAATTTAGTAATATTCATTGGGCTTCCAATTGCTCTAAATGCATTATCTGAAACTATTTATTTAAAGCAGTATGATGCATGGGAGAGTATAATATATTCTTTAGAGTTTTTAAAAGATAATTTTATAAATTGGACTCTACCTAATATAATTTTTTATGCAGCGATATACGCCATATCAGGTCAATTACTATTGAATGTATTTAATACTAATATAGGATTTAACTTTTCAAGTAATATAGTAGTAGTAATTATATATATAATATCTCAAACTATATTTTCATTTATGATGATCTATAGAGGTCATCTTTATAAAATACTCAGCACAAGTACTAGAAGAAAAAGAACATTTATGAAAAAAATATAAAATAGGTGATAATGTGAATTATATTGAAAAACAATTAGAAAACAGAACAGAAGATATAAGTTTTATACAAATTAAAGAAGACTCAAATTTAACAAATGAAAGCATAAGTATAACTGAAATTCCACTTCCTATATTAACTAACAGTTTAATAGAAGAAGTGAAGTCTAAAAAAGGAGAAGAAATAGGTCTTAAAAAAATAATAGATGGAATAGTTTATTTATTAGGAGTAGGAGATCGTGACTTTCCATATATTGAAGAATATAAAAAGATTATAAAAGAAATAGCTTCTAATATAGAGGGAGAAATATTTTTAAGAGCTATAAATTCATTTAAAGAGGAAGATATTGAAAATAGTCTTATAAATAGTAGAGCACTTTTAAATTTAAATCCAGAAAATATAAAGGGATTGTTTCAGTATGGATTAGTTCTAGAAACTATAGGAAAGGATTTATTAGAAAAGGAAGAAATAGAAAGTGGAGAAGAAGTTTTAAAACTATCTACTTTAAATTTTGAAAAGATATTAGATATAGATGAAGAGTATGCTCTTGCATATTACAAGTTAGGATATCACTATAAACATTTTAACCAATATGTAAAAGCTGATCTTATTTGGGAAAAGTTTATAAAACTTAGTAATGATGAACTCTTAAAAAAAGAGGTAAGAGAAGAACTAGATACTATAAAGGATGAAGTAAACTTTGAAACAGGTTTAACATATATAAGTTATAATGATCATAGTAAGGCTTTGGAAGCACTATTGAAATTGTTACCTGCATATAAAGATAGTTGGAATGTAAACTATCTTATTGGACAATCCTATAAAAATCTTGGGGAAATAGATCTTGCTATTGAACACTTTGATAAAGCTATAAAAAATAATAGTGAAGAAACGGACCTATATAATGAACTAGGAGCCTTATACTATAATGTAGGTAATATATACAAAGCTATAGATGTATTTAGTGAAGGGCTTAAGCATTCTGATCTAGACTATAAACTTTTATTTAATAGAAGCCTTATGTATTCATCTGTAGGTGATTACAATAAAGCTTTAGCAGATGCCCAGAAAGCTTATGAATTAAATCAAGATGAAAACATAATGTCTCAAGTAAAGTGGCTTAAAGAAAGGATATAATATCATAGAGTAAAGAATGTATAAAATGTAGAGATAAGACACTGAATCATGTATAGATAAGATCTTATTTGGTAATAATGTTTTAGTGTAGTCATATAGATTTAAAAATCTTTTAAAAATGTATTGACTTTATTGTTAAAAGATTGTATTATAATAAAGGTCGATGAAGAAAAAATAAAACTTTCTTGAAAGATAATAAAAAAGGTTTTAAAAAGTAGTGTCAAGCACTTCTGAAAATGTCTGATAAAAGTTAAAAGATTAGCACCGACT
>NZ_JBQDAA010000102.1:0-7993 GCF_052089545.1 Tissierella sp.
CATGGGTGGTTTCACTCACTCAAACCCACTTAATACAGATAAGGTATTAAAAGATGTCTACTCAATAGACTTTACTAGCTCATACCCTTCCGTTATGATTGCGGAAAAGTTTCCTATGGGTAAAGGTTTTATACCAACAAAATCAGAAATAATGAAAAATGGCTACGATTATTATATAGAAAATTTCTGCTGTGTTATTAATATTAGTGTGCAAAATTTGAAGAATGTTTTCATCTATGATAGTTACTTATCAGAAAGTAAATGTAAGATAGTAGGTGAAAAACTTATAAATAATGGTCGTGTATTTTCCGCTGATTATTTAAATACTTATATGACAGATGTAGATTATTCTATTTTCAAACGTTGCTATGAATGGGATAGAATAGAAATTCATGACTTAATCTGTTATCCTAAAGGATATTTACCAAAACCTATAATAGAAAGTATTCTAGAATTATATCAAAATAAAACGACTTTAAAAGGTGTTAAGGGTAAAGAAGTTGAGTATCTACTATCTAAAGGTATGTTAAACTCTATATATGGGATGACCGTAACTGATATCGTTAAAGATGAAATTACCTATAATGAAGAATGGGAAACTAAGGAGGTATCTCTTGAAGGTGAAATTAAAAAGTACAATGAAAAAAAATCTAGATTTCTATATTATCCTTGGGGTGTTTGGGTTACTGCTTACGCACGACGTAATTTATGGTTTGGTATCTTATCTATTAAAGATGATTATATCTATAGTGATACAGATAGTTTAAAGTTTTTCAATTATGAAAAACATAAGCCATTTATTGATGGATATAATAAAATGGTGATAGCTAAACAACTTAAAACCCTTGAATATTATGAGTTGAACTCCAATCTATTAAGTCCTAAAACTGTACAAGGTGAGAGCAAACCTCTAGGAGTTTGGGATTATGAAGGACACTATACGAGATTTAAAACTTTAGGAGCTAAACGTTACTTATATGAAGAGGAAGGGCAACTGTATCTAACAGTTGCAGGGCTTTCAAAGATGAACGGTATCAATTACATGATTAAAAAATGTAACAATGATTTTAGTAAAGTGTTTGATATGTTTACTGATGATTTACATATTCCTGCTGAAAACACAGGTAAAAATACTCATACTTATATAGATATTGAAATAACTGATGAAATTGAAGACTATAAAGGGATTAAACAAATTGTCACAAGCTTAAGCAGTGTACATTTGGAACCTACTAACTTTAGTTTGTCAATAAGTGATTATTTTGTTAAATTCTACAAAATGTTACAAAGTGGGTATATTTTGAAAGGAGATAAAAAGAGTGTTTGATAAAAAATTTTACAACTTAAAAGAAATTCTAAAAACAAAAGCTACCTATAATATGATAATAGGTGAACGGTCTAATGGGAAGACCTACGCCACTTTAAAATATGGAATAGAGGAATATTTCAAAAATGGCTCACAGATTGCCATAATACGAAGGTGGCAATCAGATATAAGAGGAAATAGAGCGAGTGAAGTGTTTAAGGCTCTTTTAAGTAATAATGAAGTGTTTAAAATATCTAAAGGAAAATTTCAAGGGATACATTATTATGGAGGTAAATATTACCTTTGTAATTATGATGATAACGGAAAAGCGATTTACTCGGAACATGATGTCATTGCTTATCCGTTTAGCTTATCCGATACGGAACATAATAAGAGTATTTCATATCCTGATATTAGAACTATCATATTTGATGAGTTTCTAACTCGTCAGGTATATCTACCTGATGAATTTATTCTATTTATGAATACTATTTCTACTATTGTCAGAAATAGAACTGATGTTAAAATTTTCATGCTTGGGAATACTGTTAACAAATATTCTCCCTACTTTGATGAAATGGGTCTAAAGAATGTTAAGGAACAGGAACAAGGAACTATTGACGTTTACAAATACGGAAATAGCAAATTAAAAGTAGCTGTTGAATATTGTAAATCTATAGGAAAGAGTAAAGAAAACTCTTTCTATTTTGCATTTGATAACCCAAAACTAGAAATGATTAAAACAGGGGCTTGGGAATTGGATATGTACCCCCACTGCCCTATTAAATTTAAACCCAAAGATATTTTATTCATCTATTTCATTGAATTTGGGGGCGAATTGTTTCAATGTGAGATTATAAACAAAGATAATCATATGTTTACTTATATCCATGAAAAAACAACCCCACTCAAGAATGATGATAGGGATTTAATCTTTTCACTTGATTATAATTCTAAAATGAATTATAATAGAAATATTTATCAAGCCCACAATGAAATTACTCGTAAAATTAGAAGTTTCTTCATTATGGATAAGGTATACTATCAAGATAACAATGTAGGCAATACGATTTCTAACTATTTGAAACAATGTAAAGGAGGTATAAATGTTACCTAAAGAAGAAAAGCGAAGTTTTTATGACAATACAAACACTTATTCGACAACGAATAAGACTGAAAATGTAAAGAATATCATAGATGGAGTCTTAAATAAGACCTTGACTATGTTTCTATATAATAATCTCCCTGATAGTTTACCTATAGAAGAATTGGAGAAGATTTTACAATTAAATGGTTGTGGGTTTGTTACTAAGATTGATGATGAATTAGTGGTTCTAAAAGGGAATTATAACTATGAGAAGGTTGATATCTACAATCGACCGTCTGAAATTAATTGTTATTTACCTGATAGAAAGAAATATCAAACCTTTGCTATTTCAGACGGTGTAATTATTAAGAATGATTATCTTGAAAGAGGGTTACTACCCATTTTCAATAAATGGGCTTACCTCATTAATGAAAGTGAAATTACTCTCACTATTGCAAACCGCTATAAAAGGATGGTCAAAACTTTCATAGCTAATGATGACCCTACTGTAGAAAGTGTGAGAAACTATCTTTCAAAAGTAGAAAATGGGGAGTCTAGTGTTATTACTAGTCAGTTGTTGTGGGATAGTATCAAAATTGATAATGATGCACAATCTAACACCCTACATGAATTAATTGAATATGATAACTATATCAAGTCAGAACTGTTTAAAGAAATAGGACTTTACTCTAATGATAATATGAAGAAAGAACGTCTTATCACTAGTGAAGTTGAAACAGGTCTGAATTCATTATATCCATTAGTTGATAATATGCTAAACTGTCGAAAGCAAGCAATAGATAAAATTAATGATAAATATGATATGGATATCACTGTAGAATTTACGTCAAGTTGGGAGTACCGAATTAATTTAGGTGAAAATATGACAGAAGAGACAGTAGAAGAAACTAATGGAGAAAGTGATGAACCATATTCTGATTAAGATTGAAACTGTATTTGAAAATGATTACTTATATGTACTATTAATTTTTCTCATCTTTGATATTATAACAGGAACTTTAAAATCATTTATTAATAATTCCGTATATAGTAAAATCAATAAGAAGGGAATAACTACCCATATAGCTATATTCTTATTTACAACATTCTTTAGTTGGGTTTTCTCAATTTTCAATGCTAATGAATATTCAAATATCATAATTATGTTTTATATTGCTAGTTATGGGTTGTCTATTATTGAAAATATAGGACAAATGGGTTTACCAATACCAAAATGGTTATCAGGTAAATTTAAAGTATTGCAGGATGAAATGAATGAAGAGGTTAAGAATGAAACTGAAAGAACTGAATAATCTATTCTTTGCCATAAATTATTTTAACTCAATTAATAATAAAGATGATTATTTTAAAGAATTTATGCTATTATATGGTGACCGTGACTTAACAAAAAAAGTAGTAGAAATATATAATTCACACGGTGAGAGGGGTATCGGACAATTATTTAATCTTAAGACTAAAAAATGGATTGAAATTTCTAACATTTATGATGAAATTTCAGAACTAGAAAAAACGAATACAACAATCCTAACCACTAATAACAAAGTTAATAAAGGTGATAGGACACGACAAACCAACACAAATAACAGTAATGAGGTTATCCCTTTTGATGTAGTTGAAACTGTGGAAAATGAAAAAGAGTTAAACACTGTAGCAGAAACTGAAAACAACACAGACAATTCCACAATGGAAAATAAAACGGTCTATAGTGGATTTTCTAAAGAAAAAATTAATTATTTTATTAGGAAATTTGAAAACTATCCAGAATATAGATATACTATTTATAATGATATTGTTAACATGATAACTTTACAGATTTACGATTAAGTGATATAATTAAAAAAAATAAAAAATAGAAAAGGTACAAAAAATATGCAAGTAACGCAAATTCATTCATTACTAAACAATGTAACTAAAGAGGTTCTCGGACAGGAAGCACTCGTTAAAGAAGACCTTTCAAATCTAGTAGATGTAGGAACTGAAATTGTTAATGCTGACAAGGTTGATAATTTTGTAAATAAATTAGTTCATCATATTGGTAAGGTGCAGTTTAGCAATAAGAACTACACAGGTAAAGCTAAAAACGTTCTTATGGATAGTTGGGAGTTTGGGTCTATCTTACAAAAGATTGATGCTGAACTACCTGAAGCTGTAGAGAATAGCACATGGAACTTGGTAAACGGTCAATCATACGACCCTAACATTTTCTACCAACCAAAGGTATCTAGTCAATTCTTTGATAGTAAGACAACATTTGAAATTCCTATTTCATTCGCAGAAAATCAAGTTAAAGGGTCATTCTCTAATGCTGAACAGATGAATGGGTTCTTGTCAATGTTGACTAACCGAGTTGATACGTCATTCACTATTAAACTAGACGAATTGATTATGCGTACCATTAATAACTTTATTGGTGCAGTTATTAATGCTCATGACCCTAACACGTCAGTAAACTTACTACATTTGTATAATTCATCAAGTGGAAAATCTTTAACAGTTGATAAGTGCCTTACTGATAAAGAGTTTCTACGTTACGCTAATTATGTAATTAATACATACGTAGGTCGTATTTCACGAATTTCTACCCTTTTCAATCTTGGGAAGAAAGAACGCTTTACAAATGTAGAAGATGCTAATTTAATTCTTTTAAATGATTTTGTTAACTCATCAAATGTATTCTTACAAGCAGATGTTCAACACAATGAATTTACTGGTTTGAAAGGAGTAGATACAGTCCCTTACTGGCAAGGTTCAGGACCAAGCTATGCCTTTAACGATATTTCTAAAATTGATGTAACTATCAATAAAGGAGATAAGAAAGGGGCTGAAGTTACCCAAACTGGTATTGTTGGAGTATTGTTTGACCGTAACGCCCTTGGGGTTACAAACCTTGACCGTCGAGTTACTACAAACTACAATCCAAAAGCTGAATTTTACACTAACTTTTATAAAGCAGATAGCGGTTACTTTAACGATTTCAACCAAAACTTTATTGTTTTCTACGTTGCTGAAGGGTAAAATTAAGAGGGGTTACCCTCTTTTTTTAATAAGGAGAATAACATGGAATTACAGATATATAATAATGATTCGAATATAAATGTGGTAAATAAGAAAATCACGCTAGTTGATACAGTAAACTTTAATTTAAAGACTGATAATTCAATCTTACAACCTATTTTATTAATTAAAAAATATAGTAAAGGTAATTATTGTTTTATTAAAGAATTTAATAGATATTACTATATAACAGATATTAAACTACTAACTGGGGGGATGTATCAACTGCAACTAGAAATTGATGTTTTGATGTCTTATAAAGAAGTTATCATGGCCCAACCGATAACAACTAGTAAAGATGTAAAAATTGCTAATGATGTAGACTTTACTAATTTATATGATTATGAACAATACTTACTCATAATTGGAGGATAACATGACAAATTTATCTAAAACTATTGTAGACAAGTTAGAAAATGTTTATATTGATTGTAGCTACTCAAATAAGGGTAGTACTGTAGTTGTTAACATTGAAATACCTGACAAAGAAGGAAATGAGGTTAGGTTACCCTTTACAATTAGAGCAAAGGATGGTTACGCTCTAAAATATGATGATAAAACAGGAAGTATCATCTTTAGATTTACAAAACAAACATTTAAAGAAGATAAAACTGAAGAAGAACTTATAAAAAATTATAGTAACTATTTTACTGATTATACTTTTAATCTATCAAATATAGCTAATTATAAGAATGATGACCAAGTAGTAGAATATAATCCTCCAACCTATTTGCTAGAAGGCGAAGTTCGTGGAAAGAGGCTACCTCTTTTCGAGTATTCAGATATTGAACCCCAAAAAGAAAATATCTTTATTTTCGAAACAGGGATAACAATTAAAGGTAAAGCTATTTACATTGTTTCCTATTATGGGAATGACCCTAAAAGATGTAAATTAGATGTTGTAACGGAAGTTTCTAAAAATCTTTATGGGAGTCCTGTTTTTGAAATTAAAACAAAAAGCGGTAAAATGTTTACTAAATACCCTCTTAACGGTCTTAAATATGAAGGTGGTTATAATCCCTATACTGGGATAAGTAGACCAGGTAAGAAGTTATCACCAGTTGTTAGCATATCAGTGCTAGCTGAAAAGGTTGGCGAAACTGTTAAAGAAGACGCTACTAGAGGGTTGTTTACAACTTATATACTAAGTAAAGGAGATTTAAAACTAATAGCTGATGAAAGTAAAATAAGTACTGAAATAATTATTAACACTTATTCATATCCTATTAAATTTGATGAAACAAATTTATTAGAAACTAATATTGTATTAGGGAATACACCCACAAAGTACAAAGCTAAACGATTTAAAATTGCAGAACCAAGAGTAAAGCTTTTTAGTTTCAATGTGCCATTCTTGAAAGATGTAGAAAGTTGTAAACTGTTATTACCTTTTTCCTCGGCAATAACGCTTGATTATGATATAATCAGAGGAAATGTCATTAATGGATATATTCAATATGAAGTTAGCACAAACTCATCTACGTTATATATTGATAATGGTAATGTTGAGTTTTATAAAGATACTATAAATATTGAGACAAGCGTACCGTTTAAACCAACAGGAGAGTATAGTGATTTTAGAGAACCACAAAAACGATTAGGTAAACAAACTCCAACATTACTAATTAAATGTTTACAAGAGGAGAAACAACACCATTTTATACAAGGAAAAATAGAGTACCCTATAAATGGGATTTTAAAAGATGAATTAGACTTACTCAATCAAGAACTAGGTAAGGGTGTTATTATTAATGAGTAAACTTGTAGCGTTCGAGGGTTCGACCCCTCGCTCGTTGTTAGTCTGTCGTGACTAGGTAATTTTTTCGACACAACGTCAAGCTGACAGACCTTGACAAAAATATAATTAAAAGGAGTTATTAATGAGTAAACAACAAGCAATAGTAGATGGAATGGTTAAGTTAAGAGGGTTTATAACTTATTCAATGTATGGTTCTAGAGATGGTTCAGACGGTACTGGGGACTGTTCAGGTATCATGTCTAGAGTTTTGAAAGAAGCAGGTTTTAATATTCAAGGTTTACCATCTACAGTTACACTAGGTAAACAATTAGCAAACAATGGGTTCTATCGTGTAAGTATCAATCAAGATTGGGATGCGTTAACTGGTGATATTGTTTTAATGTCTTGGGGTGCTGATATGTCCCAATCTGGAGGAGCAGGAGGACACGTTGGTGTTATGATGGATAGTGTAAACTTTATTAGTTGCGACTATTCAACTCAAGGAGCAGTAGGACAAGCTATCAGTACATATCCTTGGAACGACTACTATTCAGCTAATAAGCCTGCATATATCGAGGTTTGGCGTTATTCTGATACGTCACCACAGACGAATAATCAAACCATTACAACAGTAGAACCGCAAGAGAAAGCATATTATGAAGCCAACGAGGTCAAATATGTTAACGGTATCTGGCAGATTAAGTGTGACTATCTATGTCCAATTGGATTCAATTATTTTCAAAATGGAATCCCAGTAGACATGGTTAACTGGGTAGATAAAGATGGT
>NZ_JBQDAA010000103.1:0-7897 GCF_052089545.1 Tissierella sp.
AATATTTTTCATTTGTTTGATGGTTAAGTCTTGGTAAAAATAAGACTCATCATAAACAAAACCTATTCTATCCTTTATTTCTCTTTCAAATTTTATATTATCCTTTCCAAAGACCTCAATCGATCCAGAATCTCTTTTTAAAAGGTTCATGATTAACTTTATAGTAGTAGTTTTTCCAGAGCCATTAGGGCCTATAAAACCCATTATATAACCTTTTTTAAGTTCAAATGATACGTCTTCAAGTTCAAAACCTTTAAACTTCTTATTTAAATTAGTAACTTTTAGCATACTTAAACCTCCTCAAATAATATTTTTAACATTTCTTCTATTTCTTTAAAGTCTATACCAAGCAGTTTAGAATCCTTAACTACTTCGGTTAACTTATCTTCTATAATTTTTAGTTTCTTTTCCCTTAAAAGCTCCTTGTTTTGCATAGCAACAAAAGAGCCCTTTCCTTGCATAGTTTCTATAAATCCTTCCTTCTCTAGTTCTTCATAAGCTCTTTTAGTAGTAATAACAGATATCTGAAGATTACGAGCCAAGCCTCTAATAGAAGGAAGACTATCTCCTACATCCATTTGGCCTTTTATAATCATAGACTTTATTTGACTAGCTATTTGCTCGTAAATAGGACTAGAAGAAGAATTTGAAATTATAATTTTCACATCTTCACCTCACAAGTTTATATTTAACTGTTCATAGTGTGTATATACAGTATATGATTAGCATATACAGTTGTCAAGAAAAAAATAGAAAATAATATTAATCTAAGTTAGGATTTTTTTAAAAAATATGTAAGTTTACAAGGTAGTGGAAAAAGTTAATGAATATATAAGACATTTACCTGATTATGTAATATAATAAAATTGATTATTGCGAAAACTTCATGAAACTTTAATATTAAGGATGATTTTATGGAAAAGAAAATAGAAGGTTTTATATTTAAAATTAAAAAGAAAAATAGAAAGAGATTTGATTTGGATACCTTAGAAGATTATATTATAGATAGTTATAAAGGATACAATTCTTATTCAAGAAACGGTGGATATTTTAAATTTTATGAGGCGATTAATTTGCTTAAGGAAAAAGAATATATAAAAGAAATAAAATCTTCCCCTTATAATGGATTGAGTCCAGGATTAAAGATTAGATGGGAAATCATATCGAAAGAAGAAACCAATAGATGGGATAAAACAAAAATACTTCAATTTTCAGACCTACTAAACTTTAGTTACTATATAAGCAATCCAAAGTATCAAACAGATTTAGAGTGGGAATATATTGAGAATATATATAATTTCTTAAAATATAGAAATTCACGACAGTACTCTAGTGTGGAAGAAAGATCATTAGAACTATTTTACAATGAGAAGTTTTTAACTGGCAGAAAAGAAACAGCAAAGGGAAAATACGGCATATTAAGTAGACTAAAACTTTCCTACGAAGATTTAAAGATGAAAAGATATGGTGAAATGTTTGTTTATTGGAATCGCGGCATAAAAGAGATTAAAAACATAATAATTCTAGAAAACCACTCTACATTTTTTACATATAAAAGAATTGCAGAAGACGGAAGCAATATATTTGGTTTCCTACCAGATATTATTATATATGGTGGGGGTAAAAAGATAGAAAAAAGTTTTTCTTTTCTAGAAGAGCTTGCAGATATTTCAAAAGTAGAGGTTTTATATTTTGGTGATATTGACTCTGAAGGATTTGGTATATATAGCAGACTGAAAAAAAGATATCCAAAGGTAAGGATCAAGCTTCAATATGAAGCCTATAAACACTTAATATCAATAAGTGATAGACACTATCCTTTAGGAGAGCAAAAGAAAAAAGAAATATATTTAGAAACCTTTTTAGAGGAAATAAAATCTTTTTTAGATGATACTAGTCTTATTAAAATTAAACAAATCTGGGATGGAAATTTTAGAATACCTCAAGAACTTATAAATTATGAATATCTACAGAAGGTGAAAAAATGACTATAGAAAAAGGTTTCTTCAATAGAATGAAAAAACTACAACCTATACGTATGTTAGGTACTGGTATGGACTTGGGTGAATTAAATGAATATGCATATGAAATATGTTTTTTACTTATACACAATGTTTTTAAAAGAGAAATTAGTGAAAATCCAAATAGAACACGAAATGATATGGTATTTATAACAGAAAAAATTATTAGAGATATGAGTCTAAACTGTGACAGGGAAGTTATAGAAAGGATTGTAGATGGTACTCTCTGGTACAGAGAACCTAATAAACAAGAAGGCTTTAGTAGTAAAATATATAGTGAAAATGAAGGAGCTAAAGAAGAATACATATTTAGATATTTTAAAGTAGACAGAGAACATAGCCACTGGGATCAAGGTGGATCCACAGTATATATGTTATCTGAAGAAAGCCAAGAAATGATTTTTATAACCCGTGAAATCCTAGAAGAATTTGGATTCGATTTAGAGCAATTTTATACTTTACAGTTAATTAAAACAGGAAATTTTTCTAAAGCGAGAAATAGTATAGACAACTTGATAGCTAGAGTTAGAGTTTTAATAAATAGGGAGAAAGAATATAGACGTGATATTATAAGAGAGCCACAAAATATATTCTTTGATAAAAATATACGTGGTAGAAAAACAGAAGAAGAGATTAAAGAACAATTTGAAGACGAACAAAAAGTTTTTAAAAATATGTTTTCATGGCAAAATAGATATAAATCTCTGCCAGATGATAAAAAAAGAGAAGCTGAAATAATGTTTGATGATCTTGAAAGGGTAAGAGTACTCCATGATAATCTAGCAAAACATGTTATGGAGAATTTAGCTTTAGAATTGGAAATAAGAGTAAAACATCCAGAAAGCTTCTGGAATATATCAAATCTTAGCTTTAAAAAAGATGTTTGGCAAAATCATATAGTAAAAAATGGCTTAAAAAATATAGACGATTTGGAAAGTATAATTACACCTTTATTTTCTCCAGAAATAGAATTTATTTATCCTTTAGAATGGGCTTGGTCTGAGCAAATGGTAAAAACTAAAAAAAGAAAGATAAAGAAAGAATATATTTTAGAAGATGAAGAATGGATATTTAAAGATATTGATTGGGATTTGGTGGTAGAACTATATGAAGAAATATTTATATCTCTTCTTGAAAAAGGAGAGTATTGTATATTGTGGTTAAATGAAAAAAGTGAAGAAGATAAAGATAAGTGGTTAAGTCAAAAGGAAAATATTGATTTTTTTATGATGTTTGTAATATCTGAAACTCTTTTAGACTTAGAATATGTAGGCGAAGATGATAGGCTTAAACTCTTTAAATTACTATGCAAAAAAAATCCAAGATTAGAAACCCTAGAAAATAAAAAGGTTCTTTCTAAAATAGAAAATGTAAAAGAAAAACTTAACTGGGACGAATTATTTATATCCCCTTATACAATATATATAGAGGAGTGAAAATATGAGTTATACAAATGAAGATATAAACAAAGCAAGTGAACTATTTTTTCACCTACTAAATAATAAAATTCTACCTAATAGTGACATTTTAGCTAATGAGTTTTATGAAGATGATAGTGTTAGAGAAATCGTAAAAAGCATGGCTGAACAAGGGGGATTAAGGGTATTTGGAACTATGCAAAACTTGCATTTGGTAGCACAAGGAGAAGATTCAATATTTGCAACTACATATACTCATATGAAAAAAAGATATCATAAACTTGATAGGAAAAGACACTTTTATTTGGCAAATATTATTATATGTATCTATTTAGCAGAAATTGATAAAGAAAACAACTTTTCATTTAGAATTGAAGATGCGGCTATATCTTACTATAAATTAGAAGAAGTTATAACAAATACCTTGGACTCCTGGAAAAAGAGAAATGAGAAAGAAGATACATTCTCTAAGGAATTTGCTATTTCTATAGATGAAATATATAGTCTATGGACTATTGAAATGTCACATTCTAAAGAAGGAAAAGATGGTTTAGGATTTAGCTTATCATCCCAAACACGATTGGGATTTATCAATGAAGCTCTAAAACCTCTAGAACAAGAAAAGTTAATAATAAATCTGCATAAAGAAAACTTAATAATACCCAAAGATGAACTTTATGAGAGATTAGAACATCTCTACCATGATAAAGATAGATATAAAGAAATAATGGAAATAATTAAATTTACTAAGGAGGAAGAAGACAATGCCCAGACTATCGAAAATTAGATTAACTGGTTGTAGATATGAAGGCCTTCAGAAAGAACATGAAAATTCTATCTTTGATTTAAGCAAAAATAACAAAGCTGATCATAGCCTTTTCACCTTATGTAATGGTGGTGGTAAAGGGGTTATGATGCAGCTTATATTCCAGATTTTATTACCTAATACTAGATGGGGAAAAAACAATGGAAATAAGGTAATATCAATGTTTTATGACCAAAGAAATAACTTGCATCCATTTACATTTCATGTTGCTTTAGAATGGATATTAGACACAGTTCCAGAAAAAAGACTTATAACTGGTATATCTATAAAAGGTATAATGAAAAATGCTACAGCTGATGATGAAGAAAAGACAGGGTTATCTTACTTCCTATATACACATGAACATGAAAACAATAGTCCTTACACAATAGAAAACCTTCCTTTATATGATAAAGATACAAAAGAAGGTATGGATTTGGATAAAGTTGAAGACTTTATAAATAACAATAGCAGGGATTTTATAAAATATAGCAAGTCAAGTGTTAGAAGAAAAGATAGTGAATATTATAGTTATCTAGAAAGCAGAGGGATATATAGGAGTGAATGGCTTAATCTAAAAGCTATTAATAGGACAGAAGGTGGTTCAGGAGGTTATTTTATTGGTGCTGGGGACAATAAATCAATTTTTGATAAAGTTATCATTCCAGCTATCAGTGAAAATATTAAAAATTATTCCTATGATGATAAGGATAACTTAGTTGAAATGTTTAGAAGCAATTTATCTATAACTAAAGACTTACCTATCTTAATAAAAAGAGAAGGAGACTATAAAGAACTTTTAATTGGAATAGAACCTTTAATCATAAATGCAGATATGGGCTCTAGATATAGTGCTATTAAAGAAAGATTAATAAATGAAGGAAATGATATATATTTTATTTTAAATGATGAAAATTTATTTATTGATAAAGAAATTGAAAAATGGCAAAATGAACTTAAAAAATCTAAACAGGAAAAAGAGGAATTATTGTATAGGCAGGATAACTTGTATTACAATCAACATAAAATGGATATAAAATCCAAAGAAAAACAAGCTATCGATTTATCTTCAAAATTAAATAAAAAGAATATAAAATTTGAAGCTAAGAAGAAAGAAAAAAAATTATATGAAATAAATAAAGTTTTATATAATAGGAAAAGTGTAGAAAATGAAGTTGAAAGCAAAACAATAGAAAAAGAAAATCTTATAGGAACATTAAATATACCTAATATAAAAAAGAGAGCAGAAGACCTAGACGAAGAGATAGAATTAGAATGGGAAAAAACTAAAAATAGATGGATAAATATAGAAGCCCAACATTTAGCTTATATTAACTATACCAGTAATATAAAAAAAGAAAATGACTATAAGAAAAACAAATATATAAGCAAAATTGAAAGTCTTCAAAACGCTGTGAACAAATTCGAATTAAAAGAAGAAGAATTGTTAAACAAAAAAAAGAAGTTAGAAGAAACATACGATGCTTTAAGTTTAGGATTTCCTGATAGAATAATAGAAGATTTAATTAAAGCAAAAGAAAAACTGGAAGAAAAGATTAATAGTTTAAGCCATGAAATAAGTATTTATAATAAAAGACTAACTAAGCTAGATATGGAAAATATAAAGCTTAATTATGAAATAGAAAACAAAAAACAGGCTATTGAATTATTAAATAACAAAACTATTGAACAAGCAAAAGCTGAGTTGGAACTTTCTAAAAAAATAGCTAGCCAACTAACAGAAGAACAAGAAGGAGGATTGTTTACACATAGTTGGTTTAATAAAAAGCTAGATAAATTAGAAGGCCTTAAATCTGAAAAGGATATTAAACTGAACTCTATACAAAGAACTATATGGGAAAAAAGTATAGACAAACTATTAAATAAAGAAGACTACTTTATTCCAAATAAAGATATACTTTTAATAAAAGAAGAAATAAATAAAATAGGTATCAATGTACAAACTGGGCCTGAATATTTAAATAAAATAGATAAAGAAGATAGGATTGAGTTATTAAGTATTAATCCTGAATTCCTATATTCATTAGTTATAGGAAGCCAGAAAGATTGGGAAATAATCCAAAAAAATGCTAGTAATAATTTATTTGTTAACAATATGGTGCCCATATACATTCGTTCTCAAATGAATTCCAAAAATGATAATCCATTTAAAGTTTTACAAAACAAGGCTTATGATTTAGTAAATGAAGACAAATATATAGCTTGGAAATCTGAAATGGAATACAATATAGAAAGTTTAACTAAAACAGAAAGAAGTATTAAAGAAGACTTATTAAATATAAATCAAATAATTCAAGAAATAAAAATTATAAATATAAAAGATACAGCATTAATATTAAAACAAAAAATGGATAAAGAAAAAGATGAGAGATTAGAGATTTTAGAAAAAATTAGATTAATAGAAGAAGAAAAAACAAATATAAATATCGAAATAAATAAATCAGAAAGTAGATTGACTAAAAATAAAGAAAGATTAGAAGAAAATAAAAATCTTATCATACAAATAGAAGAGTATATGGAAAAAATGCAAGAGGTTCAAACAGAAAACATTAAAATGGAAAGTATAAAGGAAGAATTAGCAGAAATAAAAAACAATATTATAATACTAGATGAAGATAGTGATGAAATTACTTATAATCAAGATCAAACCAAAGAATCTTATTGGAGATGGAAGCTTAGCATTAAAAATATAATTGATGAAGTAAAAGAAGTATATAAAGATGCTGCTTATAATTATGAAAAAGATAATAAGTATTCCAACCATAAAATGCCGGCTTTTATAATAGAAGCTGATAAATTAAACTTTTTATTAGGGGAAAGAAAGCTAGTAGAAAAAGATATAACTACAAAGAATAGTAGTATAGCTGTTTTAGATACAGAAATAAAAGCTTTAGAAAAAGACCGTCGTAGATATATTAAAGAATTAGAAAAACTAAGTGAAAAGTGGTTTGAGTATGAGTATTTAAACTTAGCATTAAATGAATTGGAGATAATAATAAATGAATTAAAAAGAGATATTAAAAATATTGGCAAAGAAAAAATTGAAATTAAATCAAAATTAGATATTACTAATGGAAACATAGAAATGATGAAAAAACAGTTAAATAAAAATGAATCAGATATATTAAAAACTCATAATAAAGCACCAACAGTATTAGATATAGAGGATATAAACAGTAAGATAAATATAGTGAAAAGAGCTATTGTATCTAATGAAAGATATATATCTTCATGTGAAGAGATATTAAGAGAAAATGAACAAAGAAAGATAAAATATCAAATAAATTTAAGTAAAATAAAAACAGGATATAATCTTGAAATAGCTAAAGGAAAAACTAATAAAATTTTAAAAAACAAACTTGGAGAAAATCAAGATTTAATAATAGATGAATGGCTAAGAAATTGTGAAAGTAATAGAAAAAATATTAGTAAAACTATAGGCGATGGACAAGGGCTTATGGATAAATTTATTAAGAATATAGGAAATAAACTTGAGGAAAGCAAGCTAAGAGAAAAGATAATTTCTACAGTAAAAGATGCTAATATTATTAACTTTAATAATAATTTAATTTCATTTAAGGTAAGCGTAAAATAGGGTACACCTTTAAAAAGATATACCCTATATGTTAAAC
>NZ_JBQDAA010000104.1:0-7840 GCF_052089545.1 Tissierella sp.
TTTAATATATCATAAATCATAGCATCAGTTGAAAAAAGATTGATAGCTACTCTTAAAGTTAAAACAAATATAGCTATAAATGTTCCTAAATATATTTCTTTCAAATCATCATATAGTAAAAGTATTAAGTTTAAGGCTAAAACTCCTATTGAAAACCTAAACTCTCCTTGAAAAGGATAAAAATATAACTCTCCAAGCAGGCCAACACTAAGTATTGCTATTGTATACTTTTTAATTTTAGACATATATCTACCTCCTTGTAGAAATTATATCATATTAATTTTAAAAGTGGTTAATATTGAACAAATCCTTGTGATGGTGTATCATATAGAAAAGATATATTGACTTTATTTATAAATGAGGAGAGATTATATGGATAAAAAGATAGTATTTAGTGGAGTACAACCTTCAGGGGCTTTAACTATTGGTAATTATATAGGTGCTATAAAAAGATGGGCTACATTACAAGATGAGTATAATTGTTACTATTGTGTAGTAGATCAACATGCAATCACTGTACCACAAAAAGCTAAAGATCTAAGAAAGAATACACTTGATATATTGGCTTTGCTTATGGCATGTGGAATAGATCACGAAAAATCTACTTTATTTATACAGTCTCATGTGCCAGAACATTCTGAGCTTGCCTGGGTATTAAACACTATAACATATATGGGTCAACTTAATAGAATGACTCAGTTTAAAGATAAATCAAAGAGATCGGAAGAGAACTTAAATTCTGCTTTATTTACTTATCCTGTACTTATGGCTGCAGATATACTTTTATATAAAACAAATCTAGTGCCAGTAGGAGAAGATCAAAAACAACATCTAGAACTTGCAAGAGATTTAGCTGAAAGATTTAATAATAGATACAGTGATACATTTATGGTACCGGAACCTTTAATAGGAGAATTTGGGGCTAGAATTATGAGCCTTCAAGATCCTAATTCAAAGATGAGCAAGTCAGATAGTGATGAAAATGGATATATTTTACTACTTGATGATAAAAATACTATAAGAAGAAAAATAAAAAGAGCTGTTACAGATTCTATAGGTGAAGTATCATATAATGATGATCAGCCTGGTATTAAAAATTTATTAAATATATATTCAAGTTTTTCAGGCGAGACAATAGAGACTATAGTAGAAAAGTATGAAGGTAGAGGATATGGTGACTTTAAAAAAGATTTAGAAGAGATTGTAGTAGATGGATTAAGTCCTATACAAGAAAAATTTAATGCTTTAAGGAGTGACAAAGCTTACTTAGAAGAAATCTATAGAAAAGGTTCTGAGAAAGCTTCTGATGAAGCTAGAAAGATGCTTAGAAAAGTGTATAAAAAGGTAGGTTTTATACCTAGATAAACAAATGTATAAATTTTTCATCAAGTAAAGAAGCTCCTTATAGTAGAATATTCTACTATAAGGAGCTTTTTTATTGTAGCAAATCATGAAATACAAAGGTGACTTTTAAATTTTATAACTTAGCTTTATTTTATAAAAAATTTACCAAAGACTAACTTAATTTAGTGCACAAAGTTAAATAATATTAAATAAAATGGTTAATCTAATGATACTAACAACCAATCTAATATTATTTTATAACTGGAGGAATTAAAATGCATGAACTAACTATAGTTAGACATTGTTCTCCAACTTTAGCTGGAATTAAAACGGGTAATCTTTTTAGCTATTCTTTTGATTGTATAAAAAAATTGGAAACACAAACAAAAAAATTAAATGTAATATTAAATCCTAAAGGTGTCTATATAAGAATATTAAGAAACAAATCTAATAGAGTTTTAGTATATGTATATAGACCTAAGAAACTAGTAAGTGATTTTTTAAATAAAGATATAAGAAACTTTTTATATGGGTATGGATATACTGATTTTGACGCAAATAATTGCATAGATAAACTATCTAAGAAATTATATGAAAATGAGGTATTTCCTCATGAAATTGGATTGTTTTTAGAATATCCACTCAATGATGTAAAAGGATTTATTGAAAATAATGGACAAAACTATAAATATGCTGGTATTTGGAAAGTTTATAGTGATGAATCCAAGGCTAAAGAAATCTTTAAAAGATATAAATTATGCACAAAAACATATTGTGAAAGATTAGCAGAAGGATTATCTGTAGAGCAACTTATATTACCTTGAATATATTAAACTTACAAAAAAGATATTAAATTAACATTGTACAATAGAATTTTTTTCTGGGTAAAGTCCCTAAATTTAATTATAAAAGTTAGATTTAGGAACTTTTTATCCTGATATAAGGTGTAAAATGTAATAAAATTAAATAAATATGTCAAGATATAAATACAATTCATATACTTAACTAATATATATAAGTGGATATATCAACTTGGATTTTTAAAGAAACATTATTTATAGTATAATGGAAAGGTGAGACATGAAAATAAAAGCTTTTATTGGGTGGTGAAGGTGTGCATAATATTTCTCAAATGGATATAATGGATAGAACTAGTATGGCTACAACTTACTTCAAAGGCGATGATTATTATAAACAGAAAAAAGTAAAAAATGTTAGAACTACTTTTAATTATAATTATTTTGTAGCGGATGTATATGGAAATAAAACTTACAAAACAGAGGTAAGATTTAATATTGATGGCTATATAAAAGATTCAAAATGCAATTGTAAGGCTTATAAGGAATATGATGGAGATTGTAAACATATTGTTGCTTTATTAATTTACATAAAAAACTTTCAAAAAGAAGAGGAAAAAACGCAAGGAAATATAAAAAATATTCTCCAATTTTATGAAGAGATTGAAGAAAATAAAGAAGAAATAAATCTTGAGATAAACTATGAATGGAATGAATATAGTTCAAATATAAATCTTAGAATAGGTATGGATAGACTTTATGTAGTAAGGAAAATAAGTGACTTTATCTCACAAGTTAGCAATGATGAAATAATAGAATTTGGGAAAAAATTTACTTATAATCCTCAATATCATTCTTTTAATGATAAAGATTTAGAGTTAATAAATTTTCTAACTATATTATATGAAAATTATGATATGAATAGGGTAAGTTACTATAAAAGAGGATATGAAAGTACATTTAGCGGGAAAAATATTATATTAAGTTCAAAAACACTTGAGAAATTTCTTGATTTAATGATAGGTAGAAGCTTCAACATTGACATAAATGGCCATAAACTTACTGATATTGAAGTAGTAGAAGGAAAAATAGATTTAAAATTTAAAATAGAAGAAGAAGGTAAAGATTTATTAGTAAGTTTAGTAGAAGAAGAATTACTTCTTCCACTTAATGATGATTGTAGATATATTTTATATAAAGATACCGTGTATAAACTTCCCGTATATCAATCAAAAATTTTGAGTCCAATAATAAATGAAATAAAAGATAAGGATATAAAATCTATTAGAGTAGAAGAATCTTTAAAGGAGGTTTTTGTATCTGAAATTCTTTTAAATATAAAAAAACATACAGATCTTACAATAGATGAAAAGGTTAAGGATTCGATTTATAATGAAGAACTTGAAAGCATTATCTACTTTGATAGAAAGGGAGAGCTAATTCACGGGAAAGTAGAATTTAACTATGGTAACATAAAAATAAATCCATTTTCTTCAATGAAAAAACAAGAAAATGATAAAGAGCAAATTCTTTTAAGAGATATGGAAAAAGAAAGAAATATTTTAGCCTTACTTGAAAAAGGAGATTTCAAAGTCGAAGATGGAGGCTTTTATTTAGAAGATGAGGAAGAAATATTTGACTTTATAAACGATGTTATACCTAAACTTCAAAACTACTCTGAGATTTACTATACAGATGGATTTAAAGATATACAGCTAATAGAAGAAGATAGCTTTTCAGGAGCAGTTAAGATAGATAAAGATATAGATATGTTAGAATTTGACTTTAACATAGAAGGTATAGATATATTAGAACTAGGGGATGTGTTTAGTTCCTTAAAAGAGAAGAAAAAATATTATAAACTTAAAAGTGGAGCCTTTTTATCTTTGGAAAACAAAGAATTAAATAATGTATTTGAAATGATGGATTATTTAGATGTTGATATAGAAGAGTTTAACTATGGCAAACTAGAACTTCCAAAGTATAGGACTATGTACTTAGATAAATTTTTAGAAGATAGAGATATAAAATTTATAAAGAAAAATACTGACTTTAAAAAGCTTGTAATGGATATAAAAGAACCAGATGATATAGAATATAAATTGCCTAAAAGTTTAAATGCAGAATTAAGAGATTATCAAAAATTTGGGTTTAAGTGGATCAAATCACTTTCTAATTATGGATTTGGAGGTATATTAGCAGATGAGATGGGACTTGGTAAAACAGTCCAAATGATAGCTTTTTTATTGTCTGACAAAGAGGAAAAAGGACATGGAGTTAATTTAATTGTAGTTCCCACATCGCTCGTATATAACTGGGAGGATGAGATAAATAGATTTGCTCCAGATTTAAGTACAATTATAATAGGAGGGACTAAATCCCATAGGACTGATCTTATTAAGATTTGTGAGCAATATGATGTTGTAGTTACATCTTATCCACTTATTAGAAAAGATGTTGACGACTATAAAGATATAGATTTTAGATGTGTAGTATTAGATGAAGCTCAACATATAAAAAACAAAGGATCTTTGAGTGCAAAATCTGTTAAAAAGATCAAAGCTAAAAATTACTTTGCATTGACTGGTACACCCATGGAAAACTCTCTTGCGGAACTATGGTCAATATTTGATTTTTTAATGCCTGGATATCTTTTAACTAGTAAGAAATTTACAGAGAAATTTGAAAGGCCAATTGCAAAAGAAAATGATAATAAAAAACTAAAAGAATTAAATAATCATATAAAACCCTTTATACTTAGAAGACTTAAAAAAGAAGTATTAAAGGAATTACCAGATAAAATTGAGCAAAAGATATCTGTTGATATGACTATTGAACAAAAAAGAATGTATCTGACTTATTTGCAAGCTATAAAAGGGAATTTAGGTGAAGAGATAAGTCAAAAAGGGTATAATAAAAGTCATATAAAAATTCTTGCAGGTCTTACTAGACTGCGACAATTAAGTTGCGATCCAAGTGTGTTTCTAGAAGATTATAATGGTGGTAGTGGAAAATTAAATTTCTTAGAGGAGATAGTATCTGAGGCAATTTCTAGTGGACATAGAATCTTAATATTTTCTCAGTTTACAACCATGCTTAGTGAAATAAGGAAAAGATTAGAAAAAATAGATATAGATATGATGTATTTAGATGGTCAAACTCCAATGAAAAAAAGAGGAAAACTTGTAAAAGATTTTAATAAAGGACAATCAGATGTATTTTTAATATCTCTAAAAGCTGGGGGGACAGGATTAAATCTTACTTCGGCTGATATGGTAATACATTTTGATCCATGGTGGAATCCAGCAGTAGAAGATCAAGCCACAGATAGGGCTCATAGAATAGGTCAGGAAAATAAAGTTCAAGTAATTAAATTAATTACAAAAGGAACAATAGAAGAAAAGATTTTTAAACTACAAGAAAAGAAAAAAGAAATGATAGATAAAGTAATAAAAGAAGGAGAGACTCTAATATCTAAACTAAGTGAAGAAGAGATAATGTCACTATTTGATATTTAAAATTTTAAAAGTAGAAGACAATAAAAAACTTTGATTCCTAGGAATCAAAGTTTTTTATTAATTATCCATAGCTTTTTCTGCAAAGTTAGTTGTAACAATATCTTCGTAATTAGGTCTCTTGTTTAATTCTCCAGCCAATTCCATTATATCCATCATGTGATCTAATCCTTCTTCTGTAATAATTAAATCTGGAGTCCAGCTATTTTGGTCTCTATATCTATCTATTAAAGTTACCAATACATCATCATCAGTATCTGGGAATTGAGGTTTTACGGCCTTGGCAATTTCTTCAGAACTGTTTTCCTGAACCCAAACCATTCCCTTATATATAGCGTTTGTAAACTTTTGTATGGTTTCAGGATCATTTTCTATCCTTTCTTTTGTTGCAGAATAAGCTGTGAAAGGTATATAACCGCCTTCTTCACCAATAGAAGCTACTACATGAGCTTTACCTTCTTTTTCTAAAGCGGCTGCAACTGGCTCAAATAATGTAACGTAATCTCCTTCGCCTGAAAGAAAAGCACCAGCCATTGCATCAAATTGTATATCAGTTCTTACATTAACGTCTTTTTCAAGATCTAATCCTTTAGATTTTAAAACATATTCTAGAGTCATTTCAGGCATTCCGCCTTTTCTTCCACCAATTATAGTTTTACCTTTTACTTTGTCAAAAGTAAAATCATCATTTTTTTCTCTGCCAACTAAAAAAGAACCATCTCTTTGTGTAAGTTGTGCAAAGTTAACTGCATAGTCATCTCTATCTTGATTGTATACATATACAGATGCTTCTGGTCCCATAAAGCCAATATCAGCCTCATCACTCAATAGGGCAGCCATAACCTTATCAGCACCACCTGCATTTACAAGTTCAATTTCAAGTCCTTCTTCTTCAAAAAAACCTTGTGTTATAGCTACATATTGTGGGGTATAAAATAAAGAGTGGGTGACCTCCATAAGTGTGACCTCTTGTAGTTCTATTTCCTCATTTTGATTATTTGTACAAGCTAAAAGAGTAAGAGAAACTACTAACAATAAACTTAGTAAAATTAAATATTTTTTAGCATTTTGTAACATGTAATCACTCCTTAATATATTATAGTAGAGAATCTGTTTTCTATATGATATATTATTCCTTAAGACAATAAAGGTGATTATAATTTTGAGAGGGGAGGATTTGTATGAATATACCTAATTTACTGACTATATTTAGAATATTTTTAGTTCCCATTTACCTTTTTATCTTTTTTTCAAACTTAGATAATAGATTTTTATTATCGGGATTAGTATTTATATTGGCTGGGATAAGTGATGTTTTAGACGGGAAGATTGCTAGAAAATATAATCTTATAACAGATCTTGGAATAGTATTAGATCCAATAGCTGATAAGATGATGATATTTGCTGTTCTTATAAGTTATACTATAGAAGGATTAATTCCATATTGGATTTTACTTATAATAGGTATAAAAGAAATAGCTATGATATTAGGTGGAGGAATTTTATATCTTTTTAAAGGTAAACAAGTTGTTCCTTCAAATATATATGGGAAAATAGCCACAGTTTTATTTTACGCTGCAACCTTATCTGTGATATTTAATATATCGAATAAACTATCCCAAATACTTTTTATAGTTACTGTAATTTTAAATGTTTTTGCTTTTATAAACTATCTTAAAATATATATAAGTATGAGAAATAATAAAGAAGAGATTAATTGACAAAGCTATTTATTATCTATATAATTAAATGAATAAATTAAAATTAACTATGAAAAAGAGGAGTAAACATTTAACTTTTTTAGAGATAAAATCCTTGGCTGAAAGATTTTTAAAGCAATAAATGTTGAAGGTAGCTTTTGAGTTTCCAGACTGAAAAATTTATTAAGTCTAGAGGGTTATAACCTTATAATAAGTAAAGAGTCAGGAAGAGTCCTGAAATTAAGGTGGTACCGCGAAAATTACCCTTCGTCCTTATTGCAATCGCAATAAGGACGAAGGGTTTTTATATTTTTATATAAAGGAATACTAAGGAGGAATAAAAGATGTTAGAAAACTTGGATAAAACTTATGATCCAAAAAGCTTTGAAGATAAACTATATAAATATTGGAATGAAAATGGATATTTTAAAGCAAATGTAAATGAAAATAAAGAGTCGTTTACTATAATTATGACGCCACCAAA
>NZ_JBQDAA010000105.1:0-7830 GCF_052089545.1 Tissierella sp.
GCCCTTTTCCCATCTATTATTTCCATATCTTTAACCTTGTTTTCTATGCCTCTATTGTATAATTCTTTTAAAATACTTTCATCCTTTTCATCAAATGCAAGCACCATAGACCCTATCCTTTTGTAAGTAAACTCTAATTCCTCAGAAAGACTAGGGTACATAGAGGTTCCTTTTACATTTAACTTTGCCTTTAGAGTTCTTGGCTGGGCATCATAACCACCATGTATTATTGCACTATTTGCCTTTGTTCCTTCCTGGCAAACTTCAGTGTTTTTTTCTAATAGCAAGACCTTTAGCTTATACCGTGACAATTCCCTAGCTATAGAGGCTCCTACAGCCCCTCCTCCTATTATGATTATATCTTTCATAATTATCAGTCCTTATATTTAATATATAATTTTAAATTCCTTTTCATCTTCTTTTAAAGGTAAATCTTTTTCTGCTAGATTATCAATTGATAACCTCTTAAGTGATTTTAAATGACTTATTAGATAGTTGATTTTAGCTATTTCACCTTGTATTTCTGCTTCTACTCTTCCATCATCTTTATTTTTAACCCAGCCTCTTAAGTCTAGTCTTTTCCCTATTTCATATGTTTCTAACCTAAAGCCAACTCTTTGAACTTTACCTGAAAATATGAACTTTTTCCGAACAGTCTTGCTCTTTTCAATTTCAGGTATTACTACTTTTTTAGTTTTATATGTTAAATATGCACCTCTTGCTTTATCTATATATTTCATAATTCCCAAGTAACTCACCTCTTTTGTCTTATAGTTCTATTCTATTTCCTCCAAGCATCTTAGCTGTTTGAGGATCACAAGTTGTAAATATTATTTGATAATCTTTTGCAAATTCATTTATAAGTCTTACAGACTGCTCCTTACGAACCGGATCTAAATCTACTAAACAGTCGTCAAGTACTAGATATCCTCCCTTGTCAGGAAAGATATGTTTTAATAGCGCGAATCTAAGGGCAAGGCTTACACTATCATAGGTTCCTGCTGATAAGAGATCTATAGGTATTTGACCATTTTTATTTTGAAGTTTTATATTAAACTCTTCATCTATATCACCTTGCTTATAGTCACCATCGGTTATAAGTTCTAAGAGTCTAGCAAATTCATCTACTAAGCTTTCCATAGGATTATTTGATAACTCTTCTTTTGTTTGTAAAAACACTCTTTGAATTTCTAGAAACTTTTCTCCTCTTTTTATATTAGCATTAAATTCATTTTGAGCTTCTATATATTCTTTCTTTACTTCTTCATAGGTTGTATCTGACATTTCGTTTTGTGTTTGATAAAAAATCGGTTGCATTCTTTCAAGTTCTTCTTGATTAGTTGTCAGCCTTTCTTTAATAAGACTTAGTCCTTTTTTGAATTCTTCTGCTGTTTCAAATTCTTGAGGAAGTGCTTTTAAATTTTCTAGTTCTTCTTCTTTTGAATTTAAATTTCCCTTTTTTTCTACTAAGTTTAAAAGTAAGTTGTTAGAGTCAGTGTATTTTTCTTCCCATAATTTTATTTTTTCCTTTTCATTATTTTCTTTTGTTAGTATGTCTAACTCTTCATCCCTATTTTTATTTAAAAGTTCTTCAATTTCCCCTTCACTTCTAGAAGCTTTTATATCTTCTAGTTCTTTTATTCTTTCTTCAAGCTCAACCCTTCTTGTATCACCTAAGATATAGGCCCTTTGGTCTGTTAAACTTTCTATGGCTCTTTCTAACCTTTCTATTCTTTCAAGACAAAGCTTAGCATCTTCTATGGTTTCTACTTCTAATTCTTTTAAGAGTTTTTCATAAGATTCTTTACTAGTATTATATTTATTATTTAAATCTTCATAGTCTATATCGCCAGTTTTTATTTTTACTTCAAATCCATCTTTTTCTGATATATTTATTACTCCATTTGCTTCAAATGGTACATCTATTTCTAATTTTTCTCTTTGTCCAAAGTCTTTGCAAACATAAATATCTTTTTTATTTTCCCTTGTAAGCATGCCTATCATCTTGCTTGCTTTCATGGTAGTTTCTAATGTTAATATTTCAGTTTGAAGATCGCTTAATTCTTTTATATTATCATCATTTAATTTTGGTAACTTAGATAGTTCTTCAGTTAACTTTTCAAACTCTTCATCTTTTTCTTTTACTTCTTTAAGCTTTTTTTCTAGGTTTTTTCTAGTTTTTTCTTTTTCAATATTTTTCTTTTCTTTATTTAAACTTTCTTTTTCTTCTCTTGTTTTTTCTATTTTTTCTTCATATTGTTCTAAGAGAAGTTTAGCTCTAGGCCAGTCTCCATTTATTTTTGCTAATTCTTCTGCTTCTTTTTTTAAGGCATAAATTTCAGCTTCTAAAACAAGTCTCTTATTTACATCTTCTTCAACCTTTTCTAAACTTATCCTTTTTTCTTTTAAAGGTCCTATTTTTTCTTCTAATTCTTTTATTTTTTCACATATATCTTCAAATTCTTTTTCTGTTCTTTGAGTTTCTTCCATATCTAGGAGTAAGTTTTCTTTTTTATAATAGCTTTCTAATATAATCCCTTTACCCGTTTTGTAAGGGTTATTTACACCTTTATTATTTTGGGGATAGTTTTTATCTATATCCCATCTTTTATATAAGCTTTCTACCTCTTTTTCTATATCCTTTTGTAGCTTGTCTATAGATACTCCTTCAAGCTCCATAATGGTTTTTCTTAAGAGATCTCCTATTTCATCTGTTACTTCACTATTTCCTATTATATTATCCAAAGCTCTTTTTAAATCTTCCTGCTTTGCAAATACAATATTAGTATATGTACCTTCACCATAGTTCAATAGTTTTAAAAGTTCAGAGTTTATATCCTTTTCATTTTTATATATGCTTCCATCACTATTTGTAAATTTTATCGACTCTTTACTGCCCCACTCCTTATATATTTCATGTTGGCCTTCTCCTGTTTCTATTATGACCTTACCATCTATGGAGTCTCCTTTTGGCTTAGGCATAAATTTAGAAATAAAGTTTATATCAGCATTATAGCTTTTTCTAAGTTTGATATTTTTAAAAAGTGTAGAATGTATTCCATTTATAATAGTACTTTTTCCCGATTCATTGTCTCCAAGTATGACATTTAAACCTTGAGAAAACTCTACATTCATATCTTTCAATCCTGCAAATCTACTACATTTATAAGATTTGATACGCATATTAGTCCCTCCTCAATAAATCATAAGCAATCTGTAGTGCATCTTCATCATGGGTTAGTTTGTTTAAAAATTCATAAGGAAAAGATCCCTTTGTAAATTCTCTTTCTATAATTTCTTCATTTATCTTTATTTTTAAGTTTGAATCTTCTATCATCAAATGAAATAATTGAGACTCTAAATCTCTATAGTAGTTGCTTAAACTTTCATATACTTCTTCTGATAAACTTCCTTCAAGTCTTAATCTAAGTATTTTTTCCATGGGCTTCCCGTCTATTGCCCATTTTTTTATATCTTCTAAGTCCTTACTACTATTTACTGAAAACTTCTCATCTAAAAATCTATACTTTCCCGTTTCAACTCTTTTAGCATTTACTTCTTCCCCTTCTATTTCTATAAACCATGCACATCCCTTACCGTTAAAATCAAGTCCATCTGGTTCAGGTGTTCCTGGATTAAATATTTTATGGTCGGATATCTTTTCTTTAGCTGGATAGCAAACGTGAGTATGTCCAAGCAACCAAACATCTGTAGCTATATCGTTCAATTCATCTATTCCCATAGGATAGTAGTTTCCTTCTAAGTCGGCAGAAAGCCCTTCTATAGCTCCATGGGCTACTCCTATGTGATATGTGCCATCTTTTGAGATTCCTTCTTTCTTTATCCATCCTAGACTGTTTTCTTTAGAATGTTTGTTGTGACAGGGGGCTGGATATACAAGAGCATCTATACCATAATCTTTCAGGTTATAATATCTTTTTTCATTTAAAAGAATTATTTTTTCATTTGAAAAACTAGAGAACTCTTCCCATAAGTCTATTTTGCCATTATCATAATCATGGTTTCCTGGAAGTACTAATACAGCTGCTCCACTAAATTTATTTAAAATATTAACAGTCCTATTTATATCCTTTTTTGCTACCTTATTTGAATTAAAAAGATCTCCTGCTATAACAAATAAATCTGCATTTAAATCACTAGACTTATCTATCATTCTTTCTATAACTGAAAACCTTGCCTCGACTAATGATTCTTTTACTCTATCTCCATAGTTGTTAAACTTCATACCTATATGAATATCTCCTGTCTGAAATATCTTTAAAGACATAAACTTCCTCCTTAAGGATCTTTTATTTATTATTTTTATCAAGTATATTTCTTAATTATATCAGATAAATGATCAATGGTACAAAAAAGACCCTAAATTAAAAAGCTCTTTTCCATCCTAATGGAAAAGAGCTTTTTACAGTATTCTAGATAAAAATTCTCGTGTTCTTTCATTTTTAGGATTGTTAAACATATCTTTAGGTGAACTCATCTCTAGTATTACACCTTCATCCATGAAAGCAACCTTATCTGCTACCTCTTCAGCAAAACTCATCTCGTGGGTTACTACTACCATAGTCATACCATCTAAGGCAAGGTCTTGCATTACTTCTAAAACTTCCCCAACAAGTTCTGGATCTAAGGCTGATGTAGGTTCATCAAATAACATTATCTTAGGATCCATGGCAAGTGCCCTAGCTATAGCAACTCTTTGCTGCTGTCCTCCTGAAAGCATTGCTGGATATTCATCTTTTTTATCTTCCATACCTACTTTTTGTAAAAGTTCTATTCCTCTTTTTACGGCTTTTTTTCTGTTTACTTTTTTTACAGTTACAAGACCTTCTATAACATTGTCTATAACTTTCATATGTGGAAATAGATTGAACCTTTGAAATACCATTCCAACTTCTTTTCTCATCTCATTTATTGCTGCTTCTGAAGGTTCTATCAGTTTACCATCTATATAAAGCTCCCCTTTATCTATTCTTTCCAGAAAGTTTATACATCTAAGAAAGGTACTTTTCCCAGACCCACTAGCCCCTATGATAACCTGAACATCACCTTCATCTATTTTCATATCTACACCTTTTAAGACCTCTAAGTCTCCAAAATTTTTATGGAAATTATTTATTTTAATCATAAACTATATCATCCTTTGACTTTTCTGATACTTGTAATTTCTTTTCTACTAAATTTACTAACTTTGAAAGTGCATAAGTAAATACTAGATAATATATAGCAGCTACTGTAAACATTTCATATACTGAGTAAGTTGCTGAAACATATCTTCTTGTAACCATAATTATCTCTGTAATAGTTATGGCACTTGCAAGTGATGAATCCTTTATAGCTATTATAAACTGATTGCCTAGTGGCGGTATAGCTCGTTTTACAGCCTGAGGTAGGACAACTCTTTTCATAGCTTGAAACTGTGTCATACCAAGCGATCTTGCAGCTTCTACTTGACCTCCTGCAATAGAGGATATAGCACCTCTAAATATTTCTGCTATATAGGCACCATTGTGAAAGGCTAGTGCAATAACTGCTGCTGTAAAAGGCGGAAATTGAAGACCTAGTTTAGGTAGTGCACTATAGACAAATATAAGCTGTAGCAAGAGAGGCGTTCCTCTAACTATAGTTATATATATATTACTTATTCCTTGTAAAACTTTAAATCTACTCAGTTTCATAAATGCAAATACTACACCTATTATTGTACCTGCTATTATAGATAGAAAAGATAATCCTATTGTCATCCCAGCTGCAGGTAAAAACTTGGGAATATATTCTATAACTGTAGAAAAAAAGCTTATTATTGTATTTATAATTGTACTCATCTTTCAGCTCCTAATTATTCTATTTCGTCTGTCATGTCGTACTCAAACCATTTTTCACTTAGTTCTTTATATGTTCCGTCTTCTACCATATCTTCTAAAGCATCATTTATAGCTTGTAAAAGTTCATCATCATCTTTTCTTATAGCTATACCTATTTCTTCTCTATATAATGGTTCTCCTACCGGTTCCATATCTATATCATCTTTTGCAGCATTATATAAACCAACAAGTTTAGCTGTTATAAGTCCATCTAAACGTCCAAATTCTAAATCTCTAATATTATCTACATCACCTTGGTAAGATTTTACATTTATATTTTCCATATCTAATAATTCCTTTTCAAACGTTGTACCTACTACTACTCCTATGTTTCCATCTTCAAATTCACTTATATCTTCTACTTCTGTTTCTTCTTTAGTAAATAATTGCGCATCATCATAATAATATGGTCTTGAAAAACTAACTTGTTCTTCTCTTTCAGGGGTAATAGCCATACTTCCTATAACTGTATCAAAGTTTCCTCCCATAAGCCCTGTCAATATACCATCCCATTCTGCTGTTATGGGTTTTGCTTCTACTCCAAGTCTTTCAGCGATCTCTTTTGCTATATCTATATCAAACCCAACTATTTCACCATCATCATTTGAAAAGTTAAACGGTGGATATTGAGCTGTCATAGCAAAACTTAATTCTCCACTTTCCTTGACCTCTTCTAGTGTATTAGTTTCTTTCCCGCAAGCTCCCAATACAAACACCATACTTAATATTAGTCCTAACATTAAAACTTTTTTACTGTTTTTCATTTTTTCTCTCCTTTTTATTTTTTGAACAAAAAAACAGACATCCTAAGCCTTTCTATTTTATAAAATAGAAAGATTAGAATGTCTGGCTAATTTTTAGCTCTAAAGTATATCCCTATACTCGATTGGATTCCCCTTATTAAGTTTCTTAATAGGACCCTCCAAAGACCACAGTCTCCCGATTCATTTTTCATATTCACCTTTCAGAGGATATTAAAAATATTCTCATACTAAGCAATATTACTTCATGCTCGCTTCACATTATTTTTTTGTTCGTTAAAATCTATCTAAAATCATATCATACATTTGCACTTAGGGCAAATCTTTTTAATATAGGTGATTTAGAGGACCTCTACCTTTTCCTAAATCTAATCCATCTTTTATAGCTCCAGTTAAATATTCTTTAGCCTCTACAAAAGCTTCTTTTACATTCATTCCCTTAGCTAAATTTGCTGCTATTGCTGATGATAGTGTACATCCTGTTCCATGGGTATTAGGGTTTTCTACACGATCTCCTTTTATCCAATCTACTTTACCATCTAAATAAAGTACATCGTCAGCACTTTCATCTAAGTGACCACCTTTTACCAGTACAACACCATCTATAGACTCGCCTATTATTTTAGCTGCTCTCTCCATATCTTCTTTTGTATGGACATTTATCCCACTTAAAACACCCGCTTCCTTCATATTAGGTGTTATTATACTAGCTAATGGCAAGAGTTCTTCTTTTAATGTATCTATAGCTTTAGAATCCATTAAAACACTACCACTAGTGGCTACCATAACTGGGTCTATCACTATATTTTTAGCATCATATTCTTTTAATTTTTTTACGATCATCTTAACTATATATTCATTAGAAATCATTCCTATTTTTATTGCATCTGGATATATATCCTCAAACACTGCATCCATCTGTTTTCCTATAAATTCTGGTGATAAATCTGCCACATCAGTTACTCCCATTGTGTTTTGAGCTGTTAAAGATGTAATAACACTCATGCCATATGTTTTGTGAGCAGCAAAAGTTTTTAAATCAGCTTGAACACCTGCTCCACCACTACAATCTGAACCAGCTATAGTCAATATTTTTTTCATTGTTTATCTATGCCTCCTAAGTATTTATTTACATAGCTCGTTGCAGAACTCTACAACTCGCATATTTACTACGTTTATTTACATTG
>NZ_JBQDAA010000106.1:0-7817 GCF_052089545.1 Tissierella sp.
AGATTAGAAGATATATCTTCTAATCTTTAATATGTTTTTATAAATTTTCAAGTGCATCTTTTAAATCTTTTATAATATCTTCTGCATCTTCTAGACCAACTGATAGTCTTATCATTCCTTCAGTAAGTCCAAAATCCTTTAATTTATCTTTAGGGAATCCTCTATGAGTCATAAGAGAAGGAACTTCTATCAAAGTTTCACAATCTCCTAAACTAACTGCAAGTTGGGTAAGCTTAACACTATCTATAAACTTCTTAGTTTCTTCTAGGTTTCCATCTAGTTCAAAGGCAATCATAGCACCAAAACCTCTCATCTGTTTCCTTGCTATATCATGACCCTTAAAGTCTGGAAGTCCTGGATACATAGTGGTTTTTACCCTAGGATGATTATTTAAAAATTCTGCAACTTTGATTGCATTTGATTCGTGTTCTTTCATTCTTATTTTAAGAGTCTTTAAGCCCCTTAATAGTAACCATCCGTTGAAAGGACTCATAACTCCTCCAAACTCGCTCATATATTCAAATCTCAAACTATCTAGATACTTTTCATCCTTTGCTACAGCTACTCCACCTATAACATCACCATGTCCAGAAATATATTTTGTTGCACTGTGAACAACTACATCTGCACCGAGTTTCAAGGGGTTTTGAAAATATGGAGATGCAAATGTATTGTCTACAACAACCTTAACACCCTTTTTCCTTGCAATATCTGCAACCCTTTCAATATCTACTATTGATAAATCTGGATTTGATGGTGATTCAAAATATAGAAGTTTTGTATTTTCATCTATCACACTTTCAAGACTAGTTGGATCTGTTAAATCTGTAATTTTATATTCAACATTATAATCAGGTAAAAGTTTTGTAGCCATATCATAGCTTGTACCATATATTGTCTTATGAAGGATTATATTGTCACCAGGCTTTAAAAATTAAAAAATTACACTACTAATAGCTGCCATTCCATAAGAAAAAGCGACTGCACCTACGCCTCCTTCTAATAATGCCATTCTATCTTCAAATAATCTTAAAGTTGGATTGTTGCCCCTAGTATAAACATAGTCATCAGATTCGAAAGACATAACCTTATCTACATGGTCTAAACTATCAAATAAAAAGGTAGAAGTTTGATATATTGGAGGATTTAATGCATTTTTAGCATTCTTTTCCTTTGCCCCTCCATGTATACTATTAGTAGCAAATTTATAGTCTCCAGTCATATATATTCCTCCTATTTCAATTTAGCAATATTTTCCTTAAATGGAGCTCTTATAATCCCTTTTTCTGTTATAATTCCAGTAATATTTTCATGAGGTGTAACATCAAATGCTGGATTGTAGACTTCTATACCTTCTGGAGCTATTCTATTTCCATTTATATGAGTTACTTCTTCCCCATCTCTTTCTTCTATCTCTATACCTTTTCCACTTTCCATTTCAAAATCAATGGTTGTAGTTGGAGCTACTATATAGAAAGGCACATTATAAGCTTTAGCTATTACAGAAAGCATAAATGTTCCTATCTTATTTGCAGCATCACCATTGTTAGCAACTCTGTCTGCCCCTGTTAAGATTACATCTATTTTACCATCTCTTATTAAAGTTGCTGCCACACTATCTACTATAAGTTTAGCTGGTATGCCTTCTTGCACTAGCTCCCAAGCAGTTAATTTTCCACCTTGTAGTCTTGGACGAGTTTCATCTGCATATACAAATATATCTTTTCCTGTATTATGAGCTTCCCTTATAACTCCAAGAGCAGTTCCATATTCTACAGTTGCAAGTGCACCTGTATTACAATGAGTTAAGATAGTAGCACCTTTTTCAACTATTTCATTTCCATGTCTAGCCATAGCTTTATTTGTTTCTATATCTTCATTGTATATAGTTTCTGCTTCTTTAAGAATTTTTTGAGCTATTTCACTATTTGCAAGATCTTTATTTTCTTCTATAAGCTCTTTCATTCTCTTAATAGCCCACATTAAATTTACAGCTGTAGGACGAGATCTATTTAAAAAATCTAGAGCCTCCTCCATTTTTTTCAAAAATACATCTTTTTCTTCATTTTTAAATTCATTAGCAGCAAGTACTACACCATATGCAGCAGTAGCTCCTATAGCTGGAGCTCCTCTAACTACCATATCTCTTATTGCAAATTCAACCTCTTTATAATCTTTACATGCAAAAAATTCTGTTTTTACAGGAAGTACTCTTTGGTCAATTAAATATAATATATTATCTTTAAATTCAATAGTATTAATATTTTTCATTTTTTTACCTCCATTTATTTTTTAAGAAATATTTTTCTAATAAATTTATTTTACTTATCTTCTTCTGTTAACTTTAAACTTAAATACTTGTGGATCAAAATAGTCAAAAGAATAGAATACCGGCTTATCATGCTCATCATAATGAACCTGATGAAGTAGTAAAAAAGGTAGATCTCCTTTTACCTTTAAATATTTTTTCATATCTTCACTTGGTAAAACTGGTATTATATTTGCACTTGCATATTCTACTCCAATTCCAAACGATTTTTTTAAATATTTAAATAGAGATTCGCCTTCTATTTTTTTTGGCACAATATTATTTAATATCTTTTTAGGCACAGTATCTATTAGATAAGCTGAAGGCTTATCATCAGCCATTCTTATTCTTTCAAATCTTACAACCTTATCTTCTTTTTTGATTTTAAGTTTATCTACCATATCCTCACTTGGAGATATCTCTTTAATACTTATCCACTTTGTATCTGGAACATGTCCAAACTTTTTTATAATCTCTGTAATACTATCTAACTTTTCTAAGCCAGCTTGTATCTCTATATTAGGGCCTTCACTAACATAAGTTCCCTTACCTTGAACCCTATATATCCATCTCTCTTGCTCCAGTAAAGCAAGAGCTTCTCTTACTGTATACCTGCTTACTCCTAACATCTTCATAAGTTCAGCTTCTGAAGGAAGCCTTTCATCACCCTTAAGTTTGTTTTTATTTATATACTGAATTATCTTGGCCTTAGCTTTTCTACTTAAAGGTATCTTTTTTTCTTTTATTCTCATTTTACTATTGTTCGTCAGTTTTAACTTGTCCATATGTTTTAAATCTTTCAAGCATCATAGTCATTTCTTCTTCTGGAAGAATAACTGGTTCTCCTATACATTTAGTTCTATAGTAAAGTTCAGCACAGTATTCAATTTCTTCAGTTGTATTAAATGCATTTGCTAAATCTGGTGCACCAGCTAATAGACCATGGTTTGCTAGGAGTACTGCATTTCTATCTTTCATAGACTCAAAAGCATTTTTAGCTAATTGATCTGTACCATATGTTGCATATTCAGCACATCTAACATTCAGTCCACCTAAAGCTAACATATAATGAACTGCTGGAAGTTCCCAGTTTAAACAAGCAATAGTTGTTGCATATATAGTATGAGTGTGGATTATTGCATTTATATCATCTCTATTTGCATAAAATATTCTATGCATTTCAAGTTCACTAGAAGGCTCCTTGTCTCCTTCTACTAGATTTCCTTGTAAATCTAAAACTACTATATCTTCTGGCTTTATTTTAAAATAATCAATACCTGAAGGACTTATAGCCATTAAGCCTTCTTCTCTATTACATACACTTAAGTTTCCACCTGTTCCTTTTGTAAGTCCTGTTTGGATAAGTTTTTTACCATATTCTACTATTTCTTTTCTCTCTTTTTCTAATAACATAAAAGCACCACCTATTTTTATTTCATTCACTTGTCAGACAACTGACAAGTCACTTTAAGTTTAGCATATTAGCAGTTTTCTGTCAATATTTTACAGCTTTAGACATACTTCTAATTTTAAAAATCTCTATCAACTTTTTAAGAAAATCCAACAATTTCTTGTTGGATTTTCTCTATAAAATATTATTACTTACAAAGTTCTAATATATTTACTATATCTTTTTTATCTAATTTTTTAAATTTGCCTACAATATCTCCCTTACTAGCTTTTTCTGCCATAAGCTCAAATTCATCTGTAGGTATATTGGCCTCTGTAAAGCTAATAGGCATATCCATATCCTTTAAAAACTTCTCGAATCTCTTTATTCCTTCTAAGGCAGTCTCTTCTGGAGTTTCCATATCCTCCACATGAAATACATTCTTTGCAAATTGTACAAATTTATCTACATTTGCTTTATATACATACTTCATCCAGGCAGGCAGTACTATAGATAGTGTTTGACCATGAGTTGTACCATATAAGGCTGTCATTTCATGAGCTATTCTATGACTTCCCCAATCTTCTTCTCTTCCAAGTCCCAAGATCCCACTATGAGCCATTGTACCACTTAACATTATTTCCGCTCTAGCATGGTAGTCCATAGGGTCTTTTTTAAGTTTATATCCATTATTCATAACTGTTCTTATAGTAGATTCACATAGACCATCAGTTAGTTCTACTCTTTCAGTATTTGTAAAGTATCTTTCGTGTACATGTGATATTATATCAACTACTCCAGCAAATGTTTGCTTTGTTGGAAGAGTTAAGGTAAGCTTTGGATTTAATATAGCAAACTCAGGCCTGATGGAGTCATGCTCTATACCCATCTTAAGCATACCATCTTCATTTGTAACTATAGCGTTTGGACTTGACTCACTTCCAGTAGCTGGTATTGTTAAGACAACTCCAAGTGGAAGTGCTGATTCAATATCTGCCTTTCCTGTAAAGTAGTCCCATACATCTCCTTCATACTCTACTCCTACTGCCATTACTTTTGCAGAGTCTATTACACTTCCCCCACCTACTGCAAGAATAAAGCTTATATTTTCTTTTTTACATATTTCTATACCTTCTCTTACTAGTGTAAGTTTAGGATTTGGCTCTACTTTACCAAGTTCAAAAACTTCAATCTCTTTATCTTCTAAAATTTTTATAACCTTATCATATAGACCACTTCTTTTTATACTACCTCCACCATAGTGAAGTAATACTTTTTTATGATTATCCCCTATAAGTTTACTTAGTTGTTCTACTGAATCTTTCCCAAACTCTATCTTTGTCGGATTGTAATAAAAAAAACTATTCATATATTAAACTCTCCTTTTATAACTTTATCTATAACTGTAAGTGTTAAATTTCTTTAAAACATCTTCCATCTGATTATCACTTATTATATTTGGCTTACCTAGTCCTTTAGTTATACAAAATATTTCAGAAACAAACTCTAAATGTTCTGCAGTTGAAAATGCTCTTTGTATATCAGATCCAAGTGCTATTAAACCATGATTACCTAATAATACAGCATTTCTATTTCCTATTGCTTCTAGTGCATTTTGGGCAAGCTCCTTTGAACCATAAGTTGCATACTTTGCACATTTTACATCAAGCCCTGCAAATCCTACAAGATAATGAACAGGCTCTAAATCCCATCCCATACAAGAAACTGCAGTTGCATACTTTGAATGAGTGTGAACAATAGCATTTGCATCTTCTCTATTATTATAAAATATTAAATGCATACCCAGTTCACTTGAAGGCTTAAGATTACCTTCAACCACCTTACCTTCCATATCTACTATAACTATATCTTCTACTTTAGTTTCAAAATAATCTAAACCACTAGGACTTATAGCAACTAGGCCTTCTTCTCTATTTAAAATACTTATATTTCCGCCTGACCCTGTAGTCAAACCATTTGTAAGCATTTTTTTACCATGAGCTACAATAGCTTCTCTTTCTTTCATCATTCGCATAACTTCCACTCCTTTTTTAAAGTTTACCTATTAATAAAATTTTTCTACTTTTGTATCAAAATAACTATGAAGTTCATATGGAGTATATACACGTTTATCAGTTACAACACCACTTATTAAATGCGGCGGTGTGATATCAAATGATGGATAATATCCCTTAACTCCTTCTAGTGCATTTTGTACACCTCTTGCTTCCAATACTTCTTGAGGATTTCTTTCTTCTATAGTAACTGTATCTACAGTATCGTGTCCCTTATCTGGTATACCCGTTACAAAATATGGTACTCCATGATATTTAGCAACAATTGCTATTTGATATGTTCCTATTTTATTAGTTATATGACCATCTAAACAAATTACATCTGCTGCTGAAGTAAATACATCTATTCCTTTAGTTTGCATAACTAAGGCCGGCATATTATCAGTTATTATTGTAGTGTCAAAACCTTGGTCCTGGGCAACACTTGCTGTAAGTCTAGCACCTTGAAAATATGGTCTTGTCTCCGGAACAAATAACTTTATATTTTTTCCCCTATCTTTAGAAACTCTAAGCATCATACCAACTATAGTCTCACCAAAGCATTGTGTCATAACATTACCTTTGTTTGGAAATACGTCTACAAGGTTCTCCCCAACCTTTTCCATAATAGAATATCTTCTGTTTAAAGAATCTATTGTATATAGAAATATGGCTTCATCTACTTTCTTACCATTTTCCATAGCCTTTTTAGCTTCTTCTAAACACCCTGCTGTTATCTGACTCATTCTAGCAGAAGTAGTAGGTCTAGCATTTGATAAAGTGTTAGCAGCCTCTTTTAAATATTTAATTTGCTCTTCTACTCCCATATCCTTACATTCATAAGCTGCTAATGCCATACCCATGCTAGCTGCAGTATAAGGACCAGCACTTTGAGTAACCATGTCAGTTATAGCTTGTGCTACCTCTTGATGAGTCTTACAAGTTACAAACTCTACCTTAGTTGGATAAATCCTTCTATCTAATATTTTAACAGCTCCATCTTCATACCATGCTACATTTTCATATTGAAGCATAAAAGCTAAACCTTTATCATTTCTTATCATAGCCATCTCTCCTTGTTGTGTAATATAGTTGTGCTTTTATAAATTTTCATCTTATTTGTAAAAGTATTAATCTTCCATATACTATTTAAAATCTTTTAGATGTTTTTTAAATATATCAGTATATGCTTTTCCACTTAATATACCATCCCTATCTTTAATAAATTCTTTTGCTGTTAATAAAAGAACCTTTTCTACTTTAACCCTATCTTTTGTATCTTCTATACCCGTTATATCTAGAACCTTAGAATCCCCTACGACTCTTCTAATTATTTCAAGTCCTGCTGAACCTGCTGTATCTTTTAAAATAGATTCTAAATACCATTCCATATACTTTTCTTCTTTTGCCATTACATCTTTTACTATATCTTTATAAAGCTTAATAAATTTTTCTTTAAAAAGGCTTACTATATCTTCTATAGCCTTTTCAACCCAGTCTAAAAATTCTTTTGAATCAGAATCCTTTCTTGTAAAGTAAATATTAGCCCAGGCAAAAAATATATTTCCGATTACATTTCCTAGGTCATATCCTATAGGTCCATAAAATGCAAACTCTGGATCTAAAACCTTTGTTGATTCTTTATTTAAAAATATAGAACCCGAGTGAAGATCTCCATGTATAAGGGCTTGAGCATTATTCATAAAGTTATTTTTTAATTTACCCGCTTCTAATATTAAATCTTTATCTTCATAAATTTCCCTTTTTATAAAGTCTAGGTTTTCTTCTATCACTATATTTCTTCCTTTATAGTCTATATAAGGCTCAGTAAATACAAGGTCTTCTGAAATCTTACACAAATCTTTGTTTATATACTTTGCTACCATATCCTTTTTCTCCCCTGAATCCATTACTAAATCAGTTGTTGGAAGCAATGCATTAACTATAAAAGTAGTAATTTGGTCTGCAAACTTTGGAAATACTTGACCTTTTAACAGTTCCAGCCTTAAGTTTTCATGGCCTCCTATATCTTCCATAGATATAGCACACATTACCGGGTCATAAA
>NZ_JBQDAA010000107.1:0-3302 GCF_052089545.1 Tissierella sp.
CCATTGACATGGAAAAAGCGTTAACTACTGTATTGGTTACAGCTAGCACAGAACAAAGTCCAACTAACTGAATAAGTACTGGGTTATCATTTATTATACCATTTTTTAATGCTTCTTTTATTTTCATTTTTTACACCTCCTGATAATTAGTCACTAAAGTTTTCCCTATAAACTTCTCTCGCTGCATTTATTCCAGTTAATATACCTTGAGTAGATACTGTAGATCCACTTATCATCATTACTTCGTTCTCTTCTGCCGGTGTGTCTACTGGTATAAGTTCAGTTTCTGTTGATTTGTCTATAAATGAATCTTGGAAGTCATCTTCCTCTATAGCTTTACCAAATCCTGGCGTTTCACTGTTGCTTACTACATCTATACCTGCTATAGTTCCATCACTATTTATAGCTGTGATAGCTACTATAGGCTCATCACCATAACCTGATGATTCTGTTTGAAAAGAATAGCCTATAACTTCTCCACCTTGTAAAACTTCATGCCCTTCAACTATTGGAGCATATTTACCTTTTATATTTGTAAGCAAATCTTGATCGAGCTCTTCAAAGTCATCCGCATCTGGAAAAAGTTCCATTAAAGAACCAAAACTTGCTTCTTTTTCTATTTCAGCAATTATAGGACTGGTAAAGTTATTTGTTAAAGCTAATACTCCTGCCGCTATAGCTGTAAATAGAAATAGGATTAAACCTAATTTTGCTGTCTCTTTCATTTATTTCACCCTCCCAAATACTTTTGGCTTTGTAAATCTTTCAATCACAGGGCTTGCTACGTTCATAAGCAGTATTGCATAAGATACAGCTTCTGGCATGCCACCTTTAACCCTTATAACAGCAGTTAAAATACCTGCTCCAATACCAAATATTATTTTACCAATTGGCGTTACGGGTGAAGATGAATAATCCGTAGCCATGAAAAACGCACCTAAAATAAGCCCTCCACCAAGTACATGGTATACTATCATGTCAGGGTTTATTCCAAGAAGTAATAACATTATCGCAGTAGTTCCTATATAGAATACTGGAATTTTCCAATCAATAACTTTTCTAATAAGTAAGTATGCAGCTCCTATAAGTAAAAGTATTGCCGATGTTTCACCAAGTGATCCTCCAATGTCTCCCATAAACATTCTATTTATAGAAGGTAGAGCTGTGCTTCCACTTTTCATTATAGCTAGTGGTGTTGCACTTGCTATTCCATCGGGGTTTATGTAGTTCCCCATTATAGCTGGCCAAGACGCTACTAATGCTGCTCTTGCTGCAAGCGCTGGGTTCATAAAGTTAGAACCAATACCGCCAAAAAATTCTTTAACTATGATAATTGCAAAAGCTGCTCCAAACACTGCTACCCACCATGGCGCATTTGCTGGTAAGTTAAAAGCTAATAATAAACCTGTAACCACAGCACTTAAATCACCTATTAATATATCTTTCTTAAAAAACTTTTGTGCTAGAGCTTCAAAACCTACACAAGATGCTATTGATACAAGTATTAATATTAGTGCATTAAGTCCAAAATAGTATACAGAGCCTATCATGGCTGGTGTCAATGCGATAATAACATCAAGCATCGTTTTCCTTGTAGATTCACTCGATCTAATGTGAGGCGCCAAAGACATTCTTAGATGCTTGTCTAAAGTTAGCGGCTCTTTTGTTGAATTTACAACCTTTTCTCCCATTATCCTTCCTCCTTATGTTAAGATTTTTTTCTTTTCTTATATATTTCTTTTTTTGCATGAACTATTGCTTCAGTCAATGGTCTCTTGGAAGGACATATATAACTACAACTTCCACATTCTATACATGATAAAGCATTTAAATCTTCTGCTTCTTCAAATCTATCACGGAGTGAGTTAGCAGATATAAATAGTGGTTCTAAGTAAGCTGGACATATCTCTACACACTTGCCGCACTTTATGCAAGGTGTTGACTTTTGTATTTTAACTTCTTCTTCAGTTAATACTATGATTCCACAAGTTGCTTTTGTAATAGGCGTTTCTAGACTGAATTGGGTAGCACCAGTCATAGGTCCACCAGCTATTATTTTTCCAGGTGTTCCATTAAATCCACCACATTCTTCTATCAAATCACCTATAGTTGTTCCAACCTTTGCCAATAAGTTTTTAGGTGTTTTTACTCCACTACCAGTTATAGTAACTACTCTTTCATATAGAGGTTTTCCTTCTCTAACTGCTTCAGATATAGCTACAGCTGTTCCAACATTATTTACTATACAATTTACATCCTTACCTCTTCCATCTTGAGGCACTTTTCTTTTAACTATAGAATCTATCATTCTATAAGAATCCCCTTGAGGAAATTTAGTTTTTAGAGTTACAATCTCTATTTTGTCGTGACCTTTACAAGCTTCTGTAAGAGCCTCCACAGCATCCATCTTGTTATCTTCTATCCCTATGTAACCTTTTGCTGTGTCAAAGTATCTAAGCATGATCTCTAAACCATCAATTATAGTTTCTGCTCTTTCAAGCATAACCCTATGATCACATGTAAGATAAGGTTCACATTCTGCACCATTTAAAATAACTGCATCTACATTTGACTCCTTTGATGCTACAAGCTTTGCCTTAGTTGGATATCCTGCTCCACCCATACCTACAATTCCTGCTTCTCTAACTATGTCTTCAATTTCTTCATTGTTTAAAGAATCAAGTTCTTTATTAGAAACAACAAAATCAACAGAACTTTCTTCACCATCAGATTCAATAACTATACAATCAGTTCGATAACCTTCAGTAGTATACATTGGTTCAATTGCCTTTACTACTCCAGAAATACTCGCATGAACTGGTGCAGATATTGATGCATCAGTATCTCCTACCTTTTGACCTTTTTTTACAGTATCTCCTTTTTTTACAAGTGGTTTACAACCTGAGCCTACATGCTGATGTAGTGATACATAAACAGTTTCAGGACTTTGTCCTTTTTCTATCTTTTTATCTTTTGTAAAAGACTTGTTGTCAGGTACATGTATTCCACCTTTAAAAGAAAATTTAAGTGCCATTATATTTCCACCTCTTTATTAAATTATTTTGTTATATATTAAACAATTAACAGCATGCAAAGCGCATACTATCTTAGTATAACATTAATTGTTTATAATGTACATAATTGGTGCAGAGGAAGGGAGTCGAACCCTCACGCCATTTCTGGCAATAGCCCCTCAAGCTATCGTGTCTGCCGTTCCACCACCCCTGCATTTTATGTTACTATATATATTATAAACTTTTTAAAATATTTTTCAAGTAAAGATTATTCTATATTTTCCAATA
>NZ_JBQDAA010000107.1:3312-7810 GCF_052089545.1 Tissierella sp.
ATAACTTGTATTTTTCAACACCTTTGTATAGATTAAAAAAAGTAGGCTCGAAATGTCCACTAATATTTTTCCTTAATAATAAAGCTTTATTTTTAAAAAACAAACTTGCATAAGGAAGGTCGTCCATTATTTTCTCTTGCAAATTTATATATTTTACTGTCTTTTCTTTACTAGTAGTAAAGTATATATCTTCTAATAAAGAATCCATATAAGTATCTTTATAATAAGTAACATTAGAACCACTATTTATAAAAGAACTATGAAACATAAAAGATATATCAGTTATTTCAGAAATCTCCCAACCTAAAAGAGATACATCATAATCTCCCTTTTTTATAATCTTATTTAGTCCTTCCCACTCTTTATCTACATCTTCATTAGCTAAAGTTTCCATATCCTTATAAGGATATTTTAAGATTATCTCTATACCAATTTCTTCTAAATTTTTCTTTATTATTTCAGCTGTTTGTCTTCTATATGGATTAGAATAATTTGTCACTAACTCAAAAGATAGTCTCTTTCCTAAACTATCTTTTAAAATACCATCATTTTCTAAGACTCCAAAACCAGCCTCTTTTAATATCCCTTTAGATTTTTCTGCATTATATCCGTAAATATTTGTTACACTTTCAGTTAAATAAGATGATGGATGTATAGGCGTATCTACTTGTGTAGCATGTCCCTGGTGTACTTTCTTTATTATTTCTTGTCTATCAATCCCATAGTAAATAGCTTTTCTAATCTTCTTACCATTTTTTCCAGACAATAGTTTGTTTTGGAAGTTATATCCCATAAATTCATATTCAGGTGAAATATACTCTAAGATTTTTACATTGGAATCTTTCTCGTACTTTTTTAAATCTACTCCCTTGCTATAAGCAAAATCTACCCTACCATCTTCAAAGGCCTTAAGAATAGAATCTTTATCTTCAAAGACTTTACCATTTATCTTAGAAATATTTACCTCACCATCCCAATAATCATCATTTTTTAGTAAAGTAGCTCCTTGAGAACTATTATACTCTTTATACTTATATGGACCTGTTCCTACTGGCTCAAATTTACCATCACTACTGTATGACCCCTTGTGCACTATGGGAAATGTTAAAACTTCTAAACTATTCCCATAGGATTTATTAAAATTTATTCTTATAACACTTTCATCTACTACTGTTGTGCTTATAATATTTTTCATATTAAAATTACTAAAGTTACCAAGAGCAGATTTAAATATATTTGTATATATACTCTCATCATTTAAGTCTTTAAGTTTTTCTATAGTAAAGTCCACATCTCTACTTGTAAGCTTGTCCCCATTATGCCAATATATATGGTCCTTTAATTCTATCTCTATTGTCCTACCTTCATCCTCTATACTATAGTCTTCAGCGAGTAGCGGAACAGGTTTTAGATCCTTATCAAACTCAAAAAGAGACTGATACATAAGTTTGCTAAAATTGTAATAGGTAAAGTTACCACTATTTAAAGGATCTAAGGTATTAAGTCTTGTCAAAGGTATATTTAGCTCATCTCTTATAGCTTCTTGTTTTTCTTTTTCTAAATCACTTTTATCCTTAGTTTCATCTTGCTCTTTTCTTATTACTCCGCAACTCGAGAAAACAATACTTAGTATAAGAAAAACACTAATTATAGTCATTCTTTTTTTCATAATTCATTTTATCGCCTTTCTTTATTATCAAATACTTCTTATATAATCTTTTATTTTATATAAAAAATTAATATACATAGAATCATATTCTTCATTTTTAAAATCTACATCTTTATATATTCTTTTATAAGTCTTATAGTTACTTTTTACTCTTTTCAAATAGTTTTCTGTTTCTTTAAATGGTATTTTTTCTAAGCTCTTTCCATCTTTAGAGTATTTTTTATCTTCAAGCCATTTATTTACATTTCCACTTCCACCATTATAAGCCGCTAAGATAAGATCTGCCTTTCCATTAAACTCTTTTTCAAGCTTTTTAATATACCAGGTTCCTATTTTTATATTTAATTCTGCATCAAATAAGCTATTGTTCTTATAATTCTTTATTTCTAACTCTTCAGCTCCCCATTGTCCTGTCTTCTCAGCAATTTGCATAAGACCCCTAGCATCCTTGTGTGATATAGCATTCTTATCAAAGCCACTTTCTACATTTATAATAGATGCTACCAAGTAGGGATCTATGCCATTTTCTCCAGAATATTTATCTATATATTGTTTATAATCCAGTGGATACCTACTATATAATATTACTCCTCCTATAGTTGTAATAGTAAAAATGCCAACTAGTAATATTATGATTTTAACAATAATTCTTTTAAAGGATATCAAGTTTACCTCCCACCTTAAGATAAATCTTTTAATAAAAGTTCTATCTTTACTTTTAGTTTGTCTATAGATTCTAAGTTATAAATAACCTTACTGGCCTTTTTCTTTTTAGATTCTATGGACATCTGAGAATCTACTCTTTTTATAGCTTCTTCTTTTGTTAAACTATCTCTTTTCATAACCCTATCTATTTGTGTGTTTCTATCAACAAAGACAAGCCATATCTCATCAAAGTAAATTCCATAGCCTAACATTTCATTATATTCTTCAAACAATAATGGTATGTCTAAAAATATTATATCATCGCAGTTTTTTTCTATTTGTCTTTTCATTTCTTTAAATATAAAGGGATGTGTTATACTGTTTAAGTCTTTAAGTAGTTTAGGGTTTGAAAACACTATAGATCCTAAAGCCTTCCTATCTACTTCCCCATCATCCCCTAAAATCTTCTCTCCAAAGTATTCTATAACTTTTTTATAAGATATATTATCTTTTTTCATTAAGTTTCTAGCTATAAGATCCGCATCTATTACTTTATAGCCCATATTTTTTAATTGTTTTGTAAAAGTTGACTTTCCAGTAGCTATACCTCCAGTAACTCCTATAACCTTACAATTAGTGTGTTTCATACCAACTATCTCCCGTTTCAATATCTGCTCTTAAAGGAAGGTCTAACTCTATAGCACCTTCCATAAGTTCTTTTATAAGTTCTTTTATTTCTTCCATTTCATCTTTATGCGTTTCTATAATAAGCTCATCATGAACTTGAAGTATAAGCTTGGATTTTAAACCTCTCTTCTTTATAGTATTATATACTTGGACCATAGCCATCTTTATAATATCAGCAGCACTACCTTGTATAGGTGTATTCATAGCTATTCTTTCTCCGAAAGATCTAACATTAAAGTTTTTAGCTTTTAATTCCGGAATATATCTTCTCCTATGAAGGAGAGTCTCTACAAATCCATTCCTTTTTCCCTCTTCAACTATATCTTCCATAAAGCTCCTGATATCTTTATAGTTTTCTAAATAGTTGTCTATATACTCTTTAGCCTCTTTCCTAGAAATATTTAAATCTCTTGAAAGTCCATAATCAGATATACCATAAACTATACCAAAATTTACAGCTTTAGCATTGCTACGAAGTTCAGAAGTTACTTCATCTAAAGGCACATGAAAAACTTCTGAAGCTGTTTTACTGTGAATATCTATTTTTTCTTTAAAAGCTTCAAGCATTTTTTCATCTCCAGATATATGTGCTAAAACCCTAAGTTCTATCTGAGAATAGTCCGCATCTACCAGTTTATAGCCCTTATCACTTGCTACAAAAGCCTTTCTAATCATTTTACCATCTTCAGTTCTTATAGGTATATTTTGAAGATTTGGCTCAGTACTTGAAATCCTACCTGTACTAGTTATAGTTTGATTAAAGCTAGAATGTATTCGTCCATTTTCAGGATTTATTAAATCAATATATCCATCTATATAAGTAGACTTTAACTTTACTATTTGTCTATATCTAAGAATCTTATCTATAATAGGATGCTTATCTTGCAACTTTTCTAAAACTTCTACACTAGTAGAGTAGCCAGTCTTAGTCTTTTTTATAACTGGAAGTTCCAACGTATCAAACAAGACTTCGCCAACTTGTTTAGGTGAGTTTATATTAAATTCTACACCAGCCATCTCGTGTATTTCACTAGTTAAACCTTCTATCTCCTTACTGTATTTTTCTCCTAAATTTTCAAGCTCATCTTTATCTATTTTAAAACCTATATATTGCATACTTGCTAGGACCTCAATAAGAGGATTTTCTACACTTCTATATAGCTCCTCCATATTTTGTTTCTTTAATTGTTCAATCATAATAGGCTCTAGTTTAAATACTACCTGGAGTATATAACTTAAATAGTCACGTTTTTCATCTTCACTTATCTCTGTATAGTTTTTCTTTTTCTTTCCTTTACCAAGTAGTGCTTCTTCATCTATTCCATAATAGTTTATATATTCTTCACTTAAATTATTTATAGAATATACATTTTGGCTAGGGTCTATAAGATATTGTACTATTTTAGTGTCAAATGTATAGTTTTCTATTTGAATACCTAATCTAAAAAGAACTATAAAATCATCTTTTAAATTGTAACCTATTTTTTCTATCTCTTT
>NZ_JBQDAA010000108.1:0-7754 GCF_052089545.1 Tissierella sp.
CTTTCATTACTGTATCATACGCATTATGGTCAGATCCTAAATATGTACCCATAGCTCTCTCATCTTTGTCAGACATAATATTTGTTGAAATTCTTTTAAAGTCATCTCTAATTTTAACAAATATAGTAGCCTTATCTCCTAAATTTTCTAATACAGTGTCTACTACTCCAAATCTACCTTCTATACTCTTCCCATCTTTATCAAGCAGGGTTCCATCTCCTTGGGTCAATCGACCATAAGAGTTATTAATATATTTCATTTTTAAATGAATATTATTTACAACGTGAGTTCTTAATAATTGATTTTTAATATCGTTTATGTCTTCTGCTCTACTTGAGAATCCTAATAAACCTACAACCATACTAGCTAAAAGTGCTATCATGCCAAAATATGCTATTAGTTTTGATTTGTTAAATCTCATAAATTTTACCTCCTTTTTATCATTTATACTTTTCATTTATGTAGCAAATATTTAACTTTCATCCTATCTAATCAAATCCAACAAACACTTTCTTAAAGCCTAGCCAAGCAAAACATGATATAGCTGCCATAGTACCAAGTCTCCCTCCAATACCTGGATACGAATTTATAGTAGCTATAAAAAGTATTCCAGTCATCAAAGATATTACAGACATCTCTAGAAGATTTAACGCATTTTCAAGAGAAATCATTCCCGCATAAGAAGAGCAAGCCGCTGCTGTTGCTAATACACTGCCCATTAAAGGGAAAAAATATGGAAGCATAAGTCCTGATATTAAGGTTATGATTGCTGAAGCTATGACTGCTCCCCTATTTAAAATGTGAGAGACTATATAAGTAGCTATACCTGCAATTACAGATATTATTAAAATAAGTACTTCTTCCATAAAATACCTCCTATATAAAAAATTTTATTATTGCATTTGTAATTATTGTAGATAATGCTGCTGTAGTGCCACCTTTACCACCTATACCTGCATAAATTTCTACAGTTGTTAAAAGTATTATTCCTACTATCAAACTCCCAATTGCTGCTGCTGTAATAGAAGGTATCACAGCAAATGAACTCATCCCCATAAATGATGATGTATATGTTATACCAGCTAAGTCGTTTGGAAGAAATATAGCTGCCATGACACCAACTAATCCATTTGCTATAATTGCTCCATATCCCATCTCATGGTTTATAAACCATGTTAAAGTAACACCTATAAAAGAGCATATTAAAAAATATATACTTCTTTTATTAAAAATAAATTTATCATCTTTTTTTATTACTCTTCTAAAGTGATCCAATAAACTTATTACAAAAAAGCATCCAAAAATTATCAATATTTCTGTCTTGTATAAGTTTCTTTCATTGATCACAGTTGATATAATTAAACCTCCTCCAATTGCAATAAAAGCAAGTAAACCTAATAATGTTCTACCTTTTCCATTAAATAAACTTTTTTTCATTTTGTCGCTACCAAAGATTTACAAAACCCAAACTTAAATATTTTGTAATATCTTTATTTATCGGTAACTTCCTCCTTTACTATTTATTTTATGTTCTTTTTTATATCTATAAACGAATATAAACTAAACAATAGCTATTGTTTAGTTTATATTCGTTTAAAAATCAATCATTGTTGTAATAATATTCAGTTTTCTTTAATTTATCCTATTACAAATATATATTTTCACTTTATTAGTGTTAAATCAATCCATTTATTGTTAAATTCTAAATATTTAAAACCATAAGTCAAGCTCCCTATTGGTACTTTCAATTGAATCAGAGCCATGAATTACATTTTTATTCATGGTGTTAGCAAAATCCCCTCTTATAGTTCCAGGTTTTGCAAGCTTTGGATCTTTATCTCCTATCATCTTACGCATTATTTCAATAGCGGCCTCTCCTTCTACTTCCATTGCCATAACTGGACCTTCCAATATATAGTTTACTAATTTATCAAAAAATGGTTTATCTTTATGTTCCTTATAATGTTCTTCGACTAAAGTTCTATCTGGCTGGAATAATTTAGCTTGTACTATCTTAAAACCTTTCTTTTCTATCCTAGATATAAGCTCTCCTGCAAGTCCTCTTTTTACTCCATCAGGCTTAATCATTATAAATGTATTTTCCACCTTATCTCCTCCATTGAAATGATATATAATATATAATATCATATTTTCTACTTAGCTTACCAAAATATCCTTATATTAGATAATTTTTACTAAGCATTATATAACCTGACCTCTTAAAAATTTTTATCTAATGTAAAGAAGACAAGTTGTTATATAAGAAATTTATTCAGAATCTATTTCTAATAATTTAATAAAAGCTTTTCCTGCTGGTGTTATATGTTTTTTCTTGTCGTGGACTAAATTTATATTTCTTTCTAAATCATAATCTTCGATTTCTAATACTTTTATAAATCCTGCTTTTATTTCTGCTTCTACAGAAGCTTTCGACATAATAGATATTCCAACACCTTCTATCACTGCTTGCTTTATACCCTCTTGATTACTAATTGTAAGCTTCTTTTCAAAATTAAAGTTTTCAAACTTTTCATCTAAAAACTTATATAAGGAAGAGTTTTCATCCTTCATAACAAACAGTTCATCCTTTAACTCCTCCAATATACAAGACTTTCTATTGCTCAACCTATGATAAGTATTTACTATAAGAACCAATCTATCTTTACAATAGTTTTTAATAATATAAGCATCCTTATTCATTTCTATGTAGTGAGATAAAAATACAAATTCAATTTCATGTTTCTCAAGTCTTCTAAAAAGTTCTTTAGATGGCTTTATCAGCATGCTTATTTTTATATTTGGATATAATATTTGAAATTTTTTTATAATCTTAGGTACAATATAAACCCCTATGAAATTGGTAGCTCCAAAAAACAGCGTCCCCTTATTTATATCTTCTATTTGCCTTATATGTTCTACTGAGTTTTCATAAAGTTTAACTATCTCTTCAGCATATTCTTTAAAGTGTATTCCTTCTATAGTCAAGGAAGTTTCATTTCTCATTCTATCAAACAAGGGAACATTTAATTCATCTTCTAGACTTTTTATTTGTTTACTTACAGCTGGTTGAGAGCAATATAATATATCTGATGTTTTGGAGAAGCTCTTACATTCAGATAAAATTAAAAAAGTTTTTAGCTTAGATATATCCACAATTATCACCTTCCTGGATTTATATATACTTATATAATGGTTTCAAATTAAAATGTGTTTTTAAAAAGGTCATCTTAGTTTTATTTTTATCTACTTTCTTTATCCTATTATATGCACTATAACTAATAGTTATCATCGTTAAAACTAAATAGAATTATGTTATAGAGGTTTGCTGCATACAATTATATTAAACACAAAATCAAGAAAGGATAGGTGAGGGTAAGTATGTCAACAAAAAAGATCAAAGATACAAATATTAGTAGAAAAGCAAAAATTGGTGGAATTGCAGCAGTACTTTTATTCATTATCATTATGGCCATGCCACTTCCTGATGGAATGACTATTGAAGGAAAAAGAAGTATGGCAGTCTTTGTTTTCGCTCTTATCATGTGGGTTGCACAGCCAATACCTATTTATCAAACTTCAATTATTGGTATTTTAATACTTCCAATGATAGGTGCAGTTGAAAGTCAAAAAGATACTTTTGGAACACTAGGTTATGATATTATTTGGTTGATGGTAGCCTCCTTTGTTTTGACATCAGCTATAAATGAGACTAATCTAGGAAAGCGTCTAGCACTTAAATTGATTACAAAACTTGGTAAAACTACAAAAGGAACATTAGCTGCATTAATGCTTGTAAACTTTATATTAGCATTTTTTGTTCCTTCAACTACTGCAAGAGCCGTATTATTAGCACCCATAGTGGTAGTACTTTTAGAAGTATATAAACAAATTCCAGGAGAAAGTAATTTTGGAAGATTAATGACACTACAAGGTATTATGAACAATCACCTTGCTACTTCTATGGTAATAACAGCTACATCAAGTCAACTTTTAGCAATAGGTTTTATAAATGAAATGACTAGTTCTAACTTAGGATATATAGACTGGTTATTAGGTTCAGCACCCCAAGCTATAATAACAGCTATACTCATGTTTTTATAGGATACAAAATGTTTAAAGTAAGTTCTAATGGGGTTGGAGGTGGAGATACTAGTAAAGTACTAAAGGGTCAATTAGATGAACTTGGACCTATGTCATTGCAAGAGAAAAAAGCAGCAGCTATATTTGCTTTTACACTTCTTTCTTGGGCAACAGGAAATCATCAAGAACAATGGTTTGGTTTTGGATTAAGCACAGTCCAAACTGCTGTAATTAGTATGCTGCTGTGCCTCCTACCAAAGTATGGAGTACTTGAATGGAAACAATCAGGGATAAAGTGGAATATGATGCTATTTTCAGCAGGAGCCTATGCAGTAGGAAATGCATTTAATGATTCTGGAGGAGCAAGCTACGTAATAGGTAAATTGGTAGATGGAATTGGTCTTGAATCATTAAGTCATAATATAGTAGCAGTAATAATTATCTCTATAACAATATTTAGCCATTTAATATTTACGACTAAAACAGTGCGCGCTACCATATTTATACCAACAGTAATAACATTAGCCCAAACCCTAGGTATAGCACCAGTACCTCTAGCAATGGCTTGTTCCTTTGGAATTGCTTATACTCTTACACTACCCCCACATTCTAAGGTAAATGCCCTCTATCTTAGTCTAGGATATTTCGATGTAGGAGATCAACTAAAACTTGGCCTTGTAACTTGCTTTGTAGGTTCTATAGTTATATCAACATTATACTTTACATGGTTCCAGATATTATTTTAAAATATATTAATAATGGGAGATGGTAAAATGAAAAAAAAAGTTATACTTGCAATCGCAGATGGGATTGGAGATAGACCGTGTAAAGAATTAGGATATATGACCCCACTAGAATATGCAAATACGCCTAATTTGGATAATTTAGCAAAAAAAGGTACTAGTGGATTAGTTGATATAATAGGACCAGGTATACCTATAGGCACAGACCTTGCACATATGATCTTGTTTGGATATTTACAAGAAGATTATCCAGGAAGAGGACCTATTGAAGCATCAGGTGCAGGTCTTACACTTCTTCCAGGCGATGTAGCATTTAGATGTAATTTTGCAACTGTAGACAACAATCTTAATGTAATAGATAGAAGAGCAGGACGAATTAGAAAAAACACCAAAACTTTAGCAGAATCTATAAATAACATTCAAATAAATGGGGTCCAAATTCTATTTAAAGAAGCTACAGAACACAGATCTATACTAATACTAAGAGGTCAAGGTCTTAGTGCAAACATAAGCGATTCAGATCCAAAAGTAATAAAAGGAGATACAAAATATAAAAAAGTTAAATCAACCGATGGATTAGAAGATTCTATATTTACAGCTAAAATTTTAAATAAATTCCTCTTAAAAGCCCATGAAATATTAAAAAACCAAGAAGTAAATAAAACAAGGATAAAAAACAAATTATTACCAGCAAACTTTCTCCTAACTAGAGGAGCTGGAATGATGCCAGACATAGAAAAAATAACAAATAAATTTAGATTTAAAGCTTCCTGTATAGCAGCAGAAGGAACAGTTCTTGGAGTCGCTAGATTAGCAGGATTTAAAATAGTTACAGATAAAAAAATGACAGGCAATATAGATACTGATATAGATTTTAAAGCTAAAAAAGTAATAGAAGAATTAGAAAATAGTGATTTTGTAGCTTTAAACATGAAATGTCCAGACCTAATGGGACATGAGGGAAAACCAAAATTGAAAGTAAAAGCAATAGAATTATTCGATAAACTTATAGGAGAAATATTAAAAGGTAATATGGAAAATACCATTATTGCTGTAGCAGCAGATCATTCCACACCTTGTGAAAAAGAAGAACACAGTGGAGATCCGGTACCTATATTAATAAATGGACCAGGAGTTAGAAAAAATAGAATAGAAAAATATAATGAAATAGATTGCAGCCATGGAGGATTGGGGAGAATAAAAGGACATGAATTTATATCGACATTATATGACTATCTAGAACTTATTAAAAAGGAAGGAAATTAAATAAAAATTAGGGTTATTTATGTAGTCTTCCTCCTTCTATTAACACAAAAAACAGTAGATTCTTCTACTATTTTTTGTGTTAATAATATTAAATTATATATTTTAGTTTAGTCATATTATAATTATAAATCATCTATTTTCATTTTATCTATTGATTTTTTTACACTAATCTTGTTTCTTTCATTTATATAGATTCCTCCTAATATAGCTGTAGGAATATTAGTTATTAAGAAAGTAAAAAACATACCAAGAACCACATCTGAGGTTACTTCTTCTTTTACTACTTCTTCTGTCACCTCTGTTGGTTCTTCTATAGTATCTTCTACCCCTTCATCTACACCACTATCACTAGTAGTAGAAGTAGATGTCATTAGGGTAAAGGCAGCCATACTAAAAATTATATAAATAGATAATAAAAAAGAAATTACAGGCAATATAAGCCCTAAATATTTGTTTTCACTTCTAGATAATTTTACTTGAATAAAAATTCCTATTCCTATTATAGATATAAAAATTAATAAGGGTAATATTAACATTATTTCTGCTCCACCAAACATCTATACATCATCTCCTTCCATATTTTTTCTGTATTCATTAATTAAGACTTTTGCTGTATCAAATTCTATTTTTTCATATACCAAGTTATTGGTATTATTTACTCTTACAATATATCCAATTTATTTAATCTATAACTTCATTTCCTCGACTATATATTACTCATTTGGATCATACATATAAATTTACATATAAAAACACTTCCAAAGTATGCATTCTAATTAATTAGAATGCATACTTTGGAAGTGTTATATAATTTTATGCCTCTCTATATAGATTATATTTAATAATTCAGATGTTTACTCTTTAGAGGCATTTAATTCTTTATGAAATATCTTATGAGTTTTTCTTGCTTCTTTTAAAAGATTGTAATCAGATAGCAATTTTAATCCTTATGTATAATTTAATTAGTATAGTATTATAGTTTTATAAATATTTTAAAGTTTTAAGATTATTCTTCCACTATTTTATTTGTTATTTTTTCTGCCCATGGAATAAAAACATTTGCTAATGGTACAGAAATAGCTGTACCTGCTAAGGCAGATTTTAAAAATGCTATTATAAAGCCTGCTCTAAATCCATAATTTATTATTACCATAATAAAAGCAATTGGAACAGATATAAATACAGCAGCAAGACACGAAAATATAATTCCTCTATATTTTTTATCTATTTTCATAAATATCATCTCCTATCCTATCTTATATTTAAATTTTGATTATAATTTCTAATAAACAAAGATATTTTTATGATATCATATATATACTTATATATACAGGCACTAATATATAAGTATATATTTAAAAATACTTATTAAATAATACATTTAGAAAGGAAATGTTATGAATATAATAGATATAGTTATCTTAATAATTATCGGATTAACTGCTTTGTCCGGCTACAACAAAGGTTTTATTTTATCGCTCCTTAGTTTAGTAAGAATATTTCTCTCTATAATAATATCTAGATTCACCTATCCATATATAATAGATTTTTTAACTAAAAACACTAATATATATTATAGTATAAATAATTTTTTATATCCTAAAATAATGAATGGATAGGTTACACTTAATAGGACAGTTCTTTACTTAACATGGTACAATTAAA
>NZ_JBQDAA010000109.1:0-7745 GCF_052089545.1 Tissierella sp.
TCTTGTGGATAACACAGATATTTTTAAAAATCACATTCTGCAACTATCTATTTAAGTACTATTGAAATATCATTTATCTCATTATTATTATATATTAATATAAATGAAAAATATGTCTTTTTTACGCAATAAAAAAAAACGTATCTCCTTAAAAAGATACGTTTTTCAACAAATTATTTTATTTTTTGTCTTTTCTTCTCAAAAATATAGGTATATCTAAATCTTCCATAGGATCTTCAAATAATGTTTTTTCACCATCTTGCTTTTCTTCAGTATTATCTTTTGAATCTTTTTTCTTAGCTGAAGAAGAAATTTCACCAAAGCCTGTAGCTATTACAGTTATTTTAATTTCATCATTTAATGTTTCGTCTATTCCAGCACCAAATATAATATTTGCATCTTCATCAACTGCTCCTCTAATTAAATCTGCAGCCTCATTTACTTCAAATATTCCTAAATCTTGTCCACCTGTTATATTAAGTAGAACCGACTTAGCACCTTCTATTGATGTTTCAAGAAGTGGACTTCGGATAGCTTGTTCAGCCGCCTCTGTAGCTCTATTATCACCATTAGATTTTCCTATACCCATATGTGCTATACCTTTATCATGCATTATTGTCTTTACATCTGCAAAGTCTAGATTTATCAAATTTGGAACTGATATAAGGTCTGATATACCTTGGATACCTTGCTTTAAAATATCATCTGCCATAGAAAATGCATCTGATATTGTAGTCTTTTTGTCTGCTATTTGTAAAAGCCTGTCATTTGGGATTGTAACTAAAGTATCTACCCTAGTCTTTAAATTATTTACTCCTTGCTCTGCTTGGAGTAGTCTTTTTCTTCCTTCAAATCCAAATGGCTTAGTTACAACACCGACAGTTAGTATTTCTAGCTCTTTGGCAATTTCAGCTACAACTGGTGCTGCGCCTGTTCCTGTGCCACCACCCATTCCGGCAGTTATGAAAATCATATCTGCACCCTTTAAGTTTTCTAATATCTCTTCTCTACTTTCTTCTGCAGCCTTTTCTCCGATTTCAGGATTAGCTCCTGCACCTAGTCCTTTTGTTATTTTATCTCCTATTTGTATCTTGCTTTCTGCTTTAGAAGAAAAAAGTGCTTGTTTATCAGTATTCACTGCTATAAAATCTACACCTCTTACACCATGATCTATCATTCTATTAACAGCGTTATTTCCACCACCACCTACGCCAATTACCTTAATTTTTGCAAACTGTTCTACCTCAATATCAAAATCAAACATTTATTATTCCCCCTCATCTAATATTTGTTTATTATCCTGTTTATATCTATTTGTTTTATATAGTAACAATCTTCTTATATAAGCAAAGTTATCAAATATCCTACCCCCAAATGTAAATATAGAAGCAAAATATAATGGAACACCAAACATTTCACCAATATATGCTAAAAATGTAGCCAATATTGAATTACCAAAAAAACCTGATAAAAAAACTTGTATGTCAAATCGCTCCTCTAAACTAGCCCTTATTCCACCAAATACTGAATCCAAACTAGCAAGTATTGCTACTGTAATATATAGCGAATAGGTACTATTATAAGTATAAGGCAATAAAAGGCCTATTATTGCGCCTATTAATATACCAATCAAAGCAAAAATCATCGTTTCTCATCCTCTCTTACAGGCTTAGCATATTTGAATTCAAAATTTCCAGAATAGGCTGGTATATATAAATTATCTTTTTCCTCTGGTTCAAAACCTATACCATAAACATCTTTTAGTACATGAGCATATGTACCAGGTGCATTTACAGATGCCATAAGCAATTTGGGATCTCCTATTGCACTTATAATAAATGGTGTACCTATACTCACACCATTTATTCCTATAACAGGTCCCCTACATTTTAATTCAGAAGAAGAGATTACTCGTTCTCCATTAATACTTATAGCCTCTGCTCCAGCTACTCTTAAATCATTCAATATATTTAATACATCTACATCATGAATAACATCTTGATTTACATCTTCACCAATTACTTCATCTTCAGGATTATCATACATCTTTATAGTAATTCCTGGTCCTTCTAAATCTAAATGACCAGATACAGACTTATTTGAAACTAAATTCATGTTTAATTTCTCAACAATATCTTCATCATTATAGGACAACTCAGCAAGTGATTGTAATTCCTTTTCTTTACTATCTATTATTTTCTCTAAATCATTTAATTCCTTTATTGACTCTTCTATTTCTTTTTCTGTACTTTTTATATGGGATAAGGTTACAGGCCTATAGGATTCTAAATTAGATTTTATCATTGTAGAAATCAGAATTCCTGAGCCTATACTAAGTATTAATATTAAAATTTTCCCTCGACTTATCTTCATCTAATCAACACCTAACTATCATCTTCTTCTGAAGGAGAGCTGTACTTTAATTCTTTTACCTTCCTATATTTGGGAATTACAATGTTTTTATCTTGAGTTAAAAGTGTCATATAGTTATAATTTTTAAGCTGCCATACTACCCCTCTTTTTATAGCCAAAGCAGACTCTAGAGTATTTGGATTTCCTATTGCCTTTATAACTAAAGGTGAATTTGTAGAAACTCCATTGATTTCAATATGATCTCCAGCTCTCACTATTTCAGTAAAAGAAGTATATCTTTGGTCATTGATTGAAATAGCTTCAGCATCTGCTGCATTTAGTATACTTACTATTTGAAGTATTAAATCAAGTTGATCTACTACTCCATACCCATCACTATATTGAGTATCACCTGGTGGATCATTTATTTCTAATATAATTCCAGGACCTTCTAAGTCAACATATCCTGCTAAAGTTCTATATTTCATAGCATCCTCATAAAGACTTTCAGCATGGGAACTTTTGTCTATTTCATCTTTTTCATGTTTTTTTATTTGACTTTCAAGCTCTTCTATTCTATTCATTTGTGTATCTCTTTCATCTTGGACTTTTTTTAGTTCTGAAGCAAGTTCTTGAGCTCTTTGAGTAGGAAGTACCCCTTCACCTACTGATTTATTTACAGTTCTAAATTGAATAGATAAAATTAGTCCTAGAATAACAGATACTAAAACCAAGGCTAGTCTTTCTGATTTTTTTTTCAATATATCCCTCTTCTCCTATTTATCTATAATTAAAATTGGATGATCTCCTTTGTCCATGATAATCTTACCAGTTTTAATTTCTTTTTTATTTATATCCTCTAATATTTCTTTTAATAAGCTCAACTTATATTTTACATTACTTAGTGGTCCAAAGGCAACTGATATTTCATTTTTTAGTTTAATATTTACATCATTTGCAAAGTTTTTGTCAATTTCATCTATTTGAGATAATAATTTTAATTTATTTGCTTCATTTATAAATATATTTAATTTTTCATTTTCTTCTTTTGCAAATATAGTTTGTCCAACTTTAGTAGAATTTGTGTTAAATCCTTTAACATTTGGAAGTTTTGAATCTTTTTTATCAAGATGATCCATTATATATCCTTCTTCATCAACTAATAAATACATAGATATATATTGAAAGGAAAAAGTCTTTTGTCTTTCTTTTATTTCAATATTTATTGTACTAGGTAATGTTCTATTTATAGATGCTGATTTTATAGAAGGATTTTCAAGTAATTTTTCTTCTATGTCTTTCGACTTTATCTTAAATATATTAGTACCTTTATTTACTTTAGATTCTTTTAATATATCTTCTTTTTGTAAATTTTCATTATTACTTATTCTTATTTCCTTTATATCAAACAAAGATGAGTTAAGTGTAAAAAAAATAAATATAGATAAAAATAATATCAATATTATAATTTTAAAAATAATGTTTTTTCTTTTATGTACCCTTTCAATTGGTGTTTTATTTTTCATCACTTTTATCTCACCTTGTCCTATTTCTTCTTTAAAGATAAGCTGTATTTAAATACAGCTTATCTTAGCGCCTAGTCGTCTTAATGTTTCATCTAAATTCTCATATCCTCTATTTATGTGATATATGTTTTCTATTTCTGTATCTCCCTCTGCCACAAGACCAGCCAATACTAAAGCCGCTCCTCCTCTTAAATCTTTGGCATAAACTTTAGCACCAGTTAACTTCTTTACTCCTTTTACAACTGATACTTTCCCAAAAGTTTTAATATTAGCACCCATTCTAGAAAGTTCCTCAGCATGTTTAAATCTATTTTCAAAAACTGTTTCATTTATTATACTAGTTCCGTTTCCTATAGAAAGCATAGCCATAAATTGAGCTTGCATATCTGTTGGAAAACCTGGAAAAGGTAAGGTTTGAAGAATTTCTATTGCATTTATATTTTTAGGACCAATTACCATCATACTATTACCATTTATAATTACATTGGCCCCTGTTTCCTTGAGTTTCGCTATAGTGCTTTGCAAATGTTCTGTTATTATATCTTTTATTATAATCTTTCCCTTAGTCATAACTGCCCCCGCCATAATAGTACCTGCTACTATCCTATCAGGGATTATTTTATGATTTGTTCCATTTAATCTTTCTACACCTTCTATGGTTATTATACTTGTACCTGCACCTTTTATTTTAGCTCCACTTTTGTTTAAATAGTCTTCTAAATCCATAATTTCAGGTTCTCTTGCTGCATTTCTAATTACAGTAACTCCCTTCGCTTTGACAGCTGCAAGCATTATGTTTTCAGTAGCACCTACAGATGGATAATCCAGTTGAATATCTGCTCCTTTTAATTTTTCAGTTTTACAATGTATAAATCCATGAGATTCCTTTATTTCAGCTCCCATTTGTTTCAAAGCCTTTAAATGTAAATCTATAGGTCTAGGTCCAATTTCACACCCCCCAGGAAAACTCACATTTACCTCTCCAAATCGTGTTAATAGTGCTCCCATAAGTATAATGGATGATCTCATCTCTCTTACTAGCTCTTCCGGTAAATCAATTGAGTTTACACCATTTGTATCTATTATCATCCTATGTTCTTCAACTTTAACTTTAGATCCTATAGTTTTAAGTATTTCTGTCATAACTTTTACGTCTTTTAAATTAGGTATGTTTGAAATAATGCTTTTTTCGCCACTAATAACTGTAGCAGCCAGTATAGGAAGCACAGAGTTTTTAGCTCCAGTAATTTTTACTTCCCCTTCTAATCTATTATTTCCTTGAATAAGATATTTTTCCAAGTCTAACACCTCCATGGTATTTAAAACTCTATATAAATATCTTATGCTTTAGTAAATAAGTAGTTACTATATTTTAAATTATTCTTTTTATTATATCATATATTTCACTAGCAGCACTTATTTTTCCTAGATTTTTGCTATTTATTGCCATATTATCCAATTTGCTTTTATTACTTATCAGGTCCTCTATTTTATTTTTGAGTACTTTTCCATTTAAATCCTTTTCAAGAATTACAATTGCTGCATCATTTTTTTCAAAACTCCTAGCGTTATATTCTTGATGATTTTCAGCAGTATAAGCTTTTGGAATTAAAATACTGGCTATTCCTATGCTAGATATTTCTGCAAGAGTAATAGCACCTGCACTTGTAATCATCAAGTCAGCAACATTTAAGGCTTCTGCCATTTCATAAAGGTATGGGAGGATTTTAATATTTTTTGAATCAATATTTAAATCCTTTATCTCTTTTAAATATTGATCATAAAATCTTTCACCTGTTATGTGAATTAGTTGAAACTCTAAATCTTTTAGATTTTCAATTATATATTTTATAGAATCATTTAAACTTTTTTGTCCACCACTACCACCAAATGAAAGTATAGTAGGTTTGTTTGGATCTAGATTTAGCTTTTTATATGCCTTTTCTTTATCTACATTTAATATTTCACTTCTTATAGGATTACCTGTTTTTATTACTCTATCAGGGTATTTAAAATATTTTACAGACTCATCAAAGGTCACTGCAACTCGATCTACAAATCTTGAAAGAATCTTATTAGTTATACCAGGAAAAGCATTTTGTTCATGAATAAGTGTCTTTATCTTATTTCTATACCCTTGAAGAACAACAGGCCCACATACAAATCCTCCTGTTCCTATTACTATATCTGGTTTGAATTCTTTTATTATTTTATTTGACTCTCTCAATCCATAAATAAGCTCTTTTAGAGCTACAAACGAGTCTTTACTTATATTCCTTGGGATTCCTTTTACTCTAATAGTTTTAAAGTCAATACCTTCTTTAGGTATAAGTTTTGATTCCAGACCTTCTTTTGTTCCTACATAAAGAATTTCTGCATCATTATCATTTAATTTTATTTCATTTACAATAGCAAGTGCTGGATATATATGTCCTCCTGTACCGCCACCTGATATTAAATATCTCATCCCTTAACTCCTTTCAAAATTTACATGTCTAGAAATATTTAATAATATTCCCACTAGTGTCATGTACATAACTAAAGATGTACCACCATAACTTACAAAAGGGAGTGTTATACCAGTTGTAGGAATTGATGAAGTCACTACTGCTATATGGATTAAAGATTGCACTGCTATTAGTGCAGTTATCCCAGTAGCTAAAAGACATCCAAATCTATCTTCTGTTTTTAAAGCTATGATTATTCCCCGCCATATTACTATTAAAATTATAAGCATTACTATTATAGTACCAAGTAAGCCAAGTTCTTCTCCTATTATAGCAAATATAAAGTCGTTATAAGCTTCTGATACATAAAAAAACTTTTGCCTACTTTTTCCAAGCCCCAGGCCAAAAACACCTCCAGAACCTAATGCATATAAAGATTGTACTACTTGCCATCCCGTATCTAGTTTATCTGCAAATGGATCTCTAAAAGCCGTGATTCTCCTAAGTCTATGTGGTTTATCTGGATTCATAACAGCAAAATAAAACAAAGTTGAAGCAATGCCTCCTAAAGGAAGCATATGAAAAACTTTCATACCAGCTATAAAAAACATTGACATCATTGTAATAGCAAGAGTTACACCTGTACCTAAGTCTTGCACTATTATTATTCCACATGCTAGTCCTATGTACATAAGAGCTGGAACTGTACCCTGAAATATTGTACCTATTTTTTCTCTTTTATTTGTTAGGAACTTGGCAAAAAACAATACTGCACCAAATTTTATAGTATCTGAGGGCATAAAAAGTACAGGACCTAGTTTAACCCATCTACGGGCACCTTTCAAACTTTCTCCCATAGGAGTAAAAACTAAAAAACCTAATATTAATGACATTATAAATATATAAGGTGATAGTTTTTTAAGTTTTTTATAGTCAAAATTCATAGCTAGAAACAATCCACCAAATCCAACAAATGCCCACATAATTTGTCTTTTTAAGAAATGATAACCATCTTGTTGTTTTGACATAGCTTCTGGCCAACTAGCACTAAAAACCATTATTATTCCTATAAATACTAACATCACTATAGATATCAAAAGGATAAAATCAACCGCTCGTCTATTTGCATTTTTTTTAACTCTACTCATACTTACTCCTCTCCTAATCTATCTACAATCTGTTTAAAAATTTTTCCCCTTTCCTCAAAATTTTTAAACATCCCCCAGCTAGCACATGCAGGGGATAATAATATATTATCTCCTTTTTCAGATAGACTATAAGCTAAATTTACTGCTTTTTCCATATCCTTTGCCAAAAAAATTTCTTTAAAACCATATTTGAGTGCAGTTTCTTTTATTTTAATAGAAGTATCTCCCAGTAGTATTAAAGATTTAACTTTTCCTTTAAAACTTAGTATAAA
>NZ_JBQDAA010000110.1:0-7729 GCF_052089545.1 Tissierella sp.
GTAAATAAACGTAGTAAATATGCGAGTTGTAGAGTTCTGCAACGAGCTATATAAAATTAAATATAGGAGGAATACTATGAATTTCGAAATTATCGATGGATTGGCTACAATTAATGTAAACTCAGCAGTTACTTTAGCTTCTGCTGCTGTCTTACTATTAATAGGAAACTTTACAAAAAACAAGATAAAATTATTAGATAGGTATTGTATTCCAGCACCAGTTATTGGTGGATTTATATTTATGTTTATTACCTGGTTTGGTTATTCAAACGACATATTTTCATTCAATTTTGAAAACATATTTCAAGAAACATTTATGCTAGCGTTTTTTACAACAGTAGGTTTAGGCGCAAGCTTTAAATTACTTAAAAAAGGTGGAAAATTATTAATTATATATTGGGCTGTAGCTGGAGTAATTTCAATAATACAAAATGGATTAGGAATAGTAATTTCTAAAGCAATAGGATTAGAAGCACCATATGCATTACTTGCAAGTGCGATTTCTATGATAGGTGGACACGGTGCAGCGCTTTCCTATGGACAGACTTTTTCAGAAATGGGCTATGAAATTGCTCCATTAGTTGGGGCAGCAGCAGCTACATTTGGACTTATCAGTGCGGTACTTGTAGGTGGGCCACTTGGTAGAAGACTTATTGAGAAAAATAATCTAAAACCTGATGAAGATGATGATTTTGATACATCTATTACAGATGTAAATGTGGGTACAGGTGATAAATTAACATCACTTGATATAGTTAAAAACGTATCTGCAATTATAATATGTATGGCTATAGGAACTATTTTGTCGGGCTGGATAAGTGAAATTATTAATATGGGTTTCCCTACTTATGTAGGAGCAATGTTTGTAGCTGTAATACTTAGAAACTTAAATGAAAAATTTAATTTTTACAAATTTGACTTTACATTAGTAGATGAAATTGGAAATGTTATGTTAGTTCTTTATTTATCATTAGCTCTTATGACTTTAAAACTATGGGAACTTTCTGGATTAATAGGAGGAGTTCTACTAGTGGTTTTATCTCAAGTAGTTTTAATTGTATTATTATCTTATTTTGTTGTATTTAGAATATTGGGTAAGAATTATGATGCGGCGGTTATGTGTGCAGGTTTGTGTGGCCATACACTAGGAGCAACACCTTCCGCGCTAGTTAATATGACAGCTGTAAATGATAGGTATGGAATGAGTAGAAAAGCTATGATGATAGTTCCAATAGTTGGAGCGTTTTTAGTAGATATTATTTATCAACCACAGACAATATGGTTTATAAAAACCTTTATTGATAAATTATTATAAAAAACTTAGGAGGTAATTATGAGAAAATTAATGGAGTGTGTACCAAATTTTAGTGAAGGTAGAGATGAATCTATAGTTGAATCAATTATTGATGAGGCAAGAAAAGTTGAGGGAATAACAATTTTAGATTATTCTTATGACAAGGACCATAATAGGACTGTATTAACAATGATAGGATCTCCAGAGGAAGTAAAAAATGCTTCTATAAATTGTGCAAAAAAGGCAGCAGAGCTTATAGATATGTCTAAACATGAAGGAGCTCATCCAAGAATGGGAGCAACAGACGTTATTCCTTTTACACCAGTATCCAATGTAACTATAGATGAGTGTGTTGAAGTTGCAAAAGAGGTAGGAGCTGAAATGGGAAGTTGGGGGATCCCAATATATTTATATGAAGATGCAGCAACAAGTCCTAAGAGGAAAAACCTAGCAAAAATAAGAAAAGGACAATACGAAGGATTTTTTGAAAAAATAAAAAAAGAAGAATGGAAACCAGATTTTGGGCCACAAGAGATGAATGTAAAAAGTGGAGGTACAGTAGTAGGAGCAAGGGTTCCTTTAGTAGCATTTAATATAAATTTAGATACTCCTGATGTGAAAATTGCGGATAAAATTGCAAAAACAGTAAGACATATAGGTGGTGGTCTAAGATTTGTTAAAGGGATAGGATTAAAATTAGAAGAAAGAAATCAAACTCAAGTTTCAATGAATTTAGTAAACTTTGAAAAAACAGCAGTTTATCAAGCTTTTGAAATGGTAAAAATGGAAGCTAAAAGATATGGGGTAAATGTAGTAGGAAGTGAAGTTATAGGAACAGTTCCTATGAAATCGTTACTTGATGCTGCAGAATATTATTTACAAATAGAAGATTTTAGTATAGAGCAAATTTTAGAAAAAAAGTTATTAGATGAACAATAAAAAGAGATAAAAACATTGATTAAGAGCTTGCTTGGGTGAGCTCTTAGTTATATAAATATTAACAATAAAATACTGGAGGTTTATTATGGATTATAAGGATGTATTAGATTTAATTTTAGACTCAGACGATGTTACAGTTGGTGGAGGAAGTGCATCTGCTTTATCTGGTGCCTTAGCTTGTGGACTCATAGGTATGGTATGTAAATTATCTATAAAAAAAGATTTTGGTATTTCACCAGAAAAACAATTGGAATATGCAACAGAGTTAGAAGAAATAAGAGAAAAACTGCTTAAAGGTGTAGTAGATGATGCAAATGCATATGGTGTAATCAGGGATGCATATAAACTTCCAAAAGAAACAGAAGAAGAAAAAGAAGCTAGAAAACAAGGCATTGCAAATGCTGGAATAATAGGCGCAACAACACCACTAGAAAATGCTAAACTTTGTAAAAAAGTATATGATATTGGTGTACAGTTAGAAGGAAATTCAAATCCCAATTGTCAATCAGATTTAATAATAGGATATGAATTAGCTAAAATAGGGACAAATGGTTGTCTAATGAATATAGAAGCAAATCTTCCACTTGTAAAAGATAAAGATAAAATAAAAGAATTTAATAATGCGCTTAAAAATCTAAAAATATAATACTTTTAAAATCTTATAAAATGTAAGAAAGCAAGGTGTTAGTATGAAGGAAAAAATTATTAATAAGGAAGATTTTTTAACTACAAAATGGTCTGGTGGAGAAACAACTCAACTATCCATATATCCAGAAGATGCGATTTTTGCTGAAAGAGATTTTTTATGGAGAATTTCATCAGCTACCTTTACATCAAAGGAATCAAGGTTTTCTGATTTTAGCTCCTATCAAAGATACATTCTTCCTTTAGAAGGTAAGATAAGTTTATTTCATGAAGGCTTGTACAATAGAAAATTGGATAAATACGAAGCGGAGTACTTTGATGGTTCTTGGAATACATTCTCAACAAATACTTTAGATTGTAGAGATTATAATTTTATAGTTAAAAGTGGAAGTGATGCAAAGATGCAAATTTTAAGTATTGAAGATAAATATTTTCTCCACGATTCCAAAATAGTAACTATGTTTTCTATGAATGATTTTATTGTAACTTTAGAAGAAAAAGGTATAAAAAGAAATATTGATGGATTTTCTTTATTTGTTTTAGAAACAAATAAAGAGTTAGAAATGGAAATTATAAAAGCTAGTACACCGGTGATACTTACTGAATTTTCAATAAAATAAAGAATTATATAAATAGTCCTGAAATCTTAATTTAAGATTTCAGGACTATTTATAAATCTTATCCTTCAGTATTTTGCTTTGTATTAGTTCTACTATATGGTTTATACATACCTATTTGATCGTAGCCAAGTTTATCGTAGATGATTTTTCCGTGCTTTGAGGCTTGTAGTATTGCTATATCTTTTCCTAGATCAAAAGCAAAATTTGTAGATGCTTTTACTACAGCTTTACCAAGACCTTTACCTCTTTGGGACTCTAGAGTTCCTACAAAGTAGAGACCAGCTGAATCTTCTGATATGGAAGTTATAGAACCTGATACAACCCTGCCTTCTGGGTCAGATATTATAAATGTTTTTGAGTGGTCTGACTTATAAGGCTTTTGAGAAGAAAACATAGCATCTATAACATGCTCATCTTTTTTAAAAGCTTCTGCCACAACTTTAGCAAAACCATCTAAGTCTTCCTGAGTTTCTACTTCTTTTAAAGTATATCCTTGTGGGAAAGGAGCATCTTTTATTCGTTCTTCTTTTTTCATAATGGTTGAACCTGGTTTTCTTTGAAGAATAAAGTCCTTTTCTAATAGCAAGTTCTCTAAATCAGTATCTATTCCGTCCCTTATCCAAACTGAATAATCGAATCCTAATTGTCCAAAGAACTTTTCAGCCGCTTCAAAGGTTTCCTTATAGGCTTTTGTATTAAAAGGTACACATCCATTTAGATGTCCATCACTTGTTTTAGTCCCTATAGAAAAAAGTAAGAAGTCTTCTGTTTCATAAACCTTCCCATTTTTCACACTTTCCGATCTAAATTTAAGCACATCTCTTAAGTTTTTATGTGCTATTTTCATATAGTCTTTTTTATTCATATTTTAATACCTCCTTAATTTTCTCTAGTACAAGTATATCATATAAAAATATAATATAAAATTGCAAAGAAAGTAAGTTTATTAGACTAATAAGCTTGTAGGGCAAAACACCAAATATGGTAATATGTGCTTGACCTACCACTATATAATGTGGTATTATAAGGGTAATTGAATAAGCTAAACAAATAGGGGAAGCAGGTTTGAATCCTGCACAGAGCCGCTACGGTATTGAGTTTATCTCTAAGTCCGATTGCCTATTTATTAATCCTTATACTTTCCCGGACCTGGAAAGAGTGTATATTGAAAGTTGCTACACTTTTTTGGTGTAGTTTTTTTACTGTTTAAATACTTATTAGTGGGGTGATTATTATAGATATTGCCAATTTTGAAAAGGTATCATTGCAGGATTATCCTGGAAAGGTTTCTGCCATATGCTTTATAAATGGATGTCAGCTTAGATGTCCTTATTGCCACAATCCAGACCTGGTTTTACCTGAAAAATATAAGACTAGAGAAGAAGATAAGACCTTGGACTTTATAGGATATATTACAAAGAGAAAGACATTGATAGATGGAGTTGTTTTAAGTGGTGGCGAACCTCTTATGAGAGAAGATCTGATAGATTCAATTTACAAGATAAAGGACCTAGGATTAAAGATAAAACTTGATACAAATGGTATCTTTCCACATGGGTTAAAAAAGCTATTAGATGAAAATTTACTAGACTATATAGCTTTGGATTATAAAGGTTCTAAAAATAGTTTAAATAGATCAGTTGGTTTATCACAAAATAGTAGCTATAAAGATTTATACAAGGATTGGTCTAAAAGCTTGGAGCTTGTTCATCTTTCTAATCTAGATTATGAACTCAGGACTACAGTTGTAAAAGAACTACACCCTAAAGATGATTTATACAAGATGGGTAAAGAATTAAAAGATATGGTAGGAAGTAATAGTCCTAAGTGGTTTTTACAAGGATTTGAAGAAAAATTTGATATTTTAAATTCTTTTACAAGAAAAGAAAGTTCACTTTCTTCTTATTCTAAGGAAGAAATGATAGCTATAAAGGATATGCTAAAGACGATTATACCGTCTGTTAGTTTAAGATAAATACTTTAAATATGGAGGGGTTATTGTGGAATATACTGTTATAAAAAGGGATGGAAAAACTGTACCATTTCAAATTGAAAAAATTACTTTGGCTATGAAAAAGGCCTTTGATGCAAAAGAAGTTTTGATGGATAGTTCTGTCTTGGAACTTTTATCACTTCGTGTTGTTGCAGAACTAAGTAAAGGGCTTAAAGAGCCAGTAGTAACTGTTGAAAATATACAAGATTCTGTTGAAATTGTTCTTGTTCAATCTGGATATGCTGAAATAGCTAGGGCTTACATACTTTATAGAAAACAAAGACAAAAAGCTAGAGATGCAGTAAATACCCTTATTGATTACAGCAAAATAGTAAATGATTATGTAAAGGTTGAAGATTGGAGGGTTAAGGAAAATTCTACTGTGACATATTCTGTAGGTGGCCTTATACTTTCAAATAGTGGAGCTATAACTGCAAACTATTGGCTATCTGAAATATATGATGAGGAAATTGGAAATGCCCACCGTGATGGAGATATACATATTCACGATCTTTCCATGTTGACTGGATATTGCGCTGGTTGGTCACTTAAACAGTTAATACTTGAAGGGCTTGGTGGTGTGGTTGGAAAGATTTCATCATCACCTGCTAAACATTTATCTACACTTTGCAATCAAATGGTTAATTTTTTAGGCATTATGCAAAACGAATGGGCTGGAGCACAGGCTTTTAGTTCTTTTGATACCTACCTAGCACCTTTTATTAAAACAGATTCTTTAAGCTATGAAAGCGTTAAAAAAAGTATAGAATCTTTCATCTATGGAGTAAATACTCCTAGTAGGTGGGGGACGCAAGCTCCATTTTCAAATATAACACTTGATTGGACTGTTCCAGCTGATTTGGCAGATCAAGCTGCCATAGTAGGGGGAGAGCAGATGGACTTTAGCTATGGTGACTGTCAAGAAGAGATGAACCTTATAAACAAGGCATTTCTTGAAATTATGATTGAGGGAGATGCAAATGGTAGAGGTTTTCAATATCCAATACCTACTTATTCTATAACAAAAGATTTTGACTGGTCACCTAGTGAAAACAATGAATTGTTGTTTAAAATGACTGCTAAGTATGGAACACCTTATTTTTCTAATTATATAAATAGTGAAATGGAGCCATCAGATGTTAGAAGTATGTGTTGTAGGTTAAGGCTTGACTTAAGGGAACTTAGGAGAAAAAGTGGTGGGTATTTTGGAAGTGGTGAAAGTACAGGTTCAGTTGGAGTTGTAACTATAAATTTACCTAGGATAGCTTATCTTTCTAAATCAGAAAAAGACTTTTATAATCGCCTTGATAAGGTCATGGATATATCAGCTAGGTCTTTAAGTGTAAAAAGAGGGGTTGTATCTGAATTTTTAGAGTCAGGACTTTATCCTTATACAAAGAGATATCTTCACAGCTTTGACAATCATTTTTCAACTATCGGTTTAGTAGGAGTGAATGAAGCTGCTTTAAATGCAAATTGGATTGGAAAGAATCTTACAGAAGAAGTGGCTATAGATTTTTCTAAAGAAGTTTTAAACTATATGAGAACAAGATTGTCAGATTATCAAGAGGAGTACGGAGATCTATATAATTTAGAGGCATCTCCTGCTGAGTCTACTGCTTATAGGTTGGCCAAACATGATAAGGAAACGTATCCAATGATCAGGACAGCTGGAGAAAATGGCGAAACTCCTTATTATACAAATAGTTCACATTTGCCTGTTGGATATACAGAAGATATCTTTACAGCATTAGATATCCAAGATGATCTTCAAACACTCTATACTAGTGGAACAGTCTTTCATGTATTTTTAGGTGAAAGAGTTCCAGAGTGGAAGGCAGCGGCTTCACTTGTACGAAAGATTGCTGAAAACTATAAACTTCCATATTATACTTTGAGCCCAACATATTCTGTATGTAAAAACCACGGATATTTATTTGGTGAACATGATAAGTGTATCCATTGTGGGGAAGATGTAGAAGTTTACAGCAGAATAACTGGCTATTATAGACCAGTTAAAAATTGGAATGACGGCAAAGTGCAAGAATATATAGATAGAAAAGAATATTCAATAGTATAAAACAGATGCTCCTTTTTATAAGACGGATTTAAAAATAAAAATCTGATAATAAAATTGGAGCATTTTCAACAAAGAAGTTTGTCAGTTTGTATGGGAGGAGATCCCAACTAGGCTAGCTTGTATGGTTTTGTAATATTTTATAGCGATAGAATAAAAAG
>NZ_JBQDAA010000111.1:0-7696 GCF_052089545.1 Tissierella sp.
ATCAGTAGATAGTAAAGATTTAAATATAAATTTAACAAGTAAAGGAGATACAAATATACTCCATTCAAAAATAAAATCAAATAGCACTATAAATAAGATTTAACTGTTAATATGTTTAAGAAAGATGTTATATTGGGTATAACTAAGATTGTAAACTATAATATTGTTGATAAAAATATATTATAGTACTATAATATATTTATAACATTGAAATAATCAAATAATAAGAGGAGGATTTGTAAAAAATGAAAGTTTTACTTGCAGAAGTAAATATTAGTGAAGGTACAGACTTAGATAAGGTGAAAAGTATAAAAGAAGAACTTATGAAAGAAGGAGATCTTGAGCTAGTAGATTTAAACTCAGATAAGGATCATAACAGATCAGTTTTCACATATAAAGGATCCCCTGAAGCAGTACTTGAAGGAACTAAAAGGCTTAGTGAAAAGGCTATAGAATTAATTGATATGAGGGAGCACAAAGGAAGTCATCCTAGAATGGGAGCAATAGACGTAGTTCCTTTTATACCTGTAAAAGATGTAAGTCAGGAAGAAGCAGTAGAGATATCTAAAGAATATGCTAAGTTTTTAGGTGGTCTTGGAGTACCAGTTTATCTTTATGAAGATGCACAAGAAGATAAAACGAGAAAATCTTTAGTTAAGATAAGAAAAGGTCAATATGAAGGATTAGAAGAGAGATTTAAAGGGAAAGACTTAATGCCTGATGAAGGTCCAAAAGAATTTAATCCTAAGAGTGGTGCAACAGTTACTGGTTCAAGATTTGCACTTCTTGCATTTAATATAAATCTGGATACAAGAGATATAGCTTCAGCTAAAAAAGTTGTTAAAGCTATAAGAGGAGCAAAAGGTGGATACAAAAATGTAAGAGCCATAGCACTTGATATACCAGATAAAGAGCAAGTTCAGATATCAATGAATCTTGTAAACTATGAAGAAACACCTATTCACAGAGTATATGAAACCGTAAAATCTGAACTTAATAGATATAATATAAATATAGCAAGTTCAGAATTAGTAGGACCTGTACCAATTTATGCACTTCAGGAATTACTCCAATTTTATATAAAATTAGATGATGATTTCAAAATGGAACAAATATATATGTAAGAAAAAAGGTCTTGTTAGAAAACTTTCTAACAAGACCTTTTATACTAAAGAAAATAATTAGAAAATTTCCAATAATGAGCATCTTTGCTTGTATTATAAAATAAATTATGATATTATTATATTAATATGAAATATAAGGAAGAAAAAACTTATAAAGTAGGGGTAATTATGTTTAATAAAAACATTAAAAAAATAAATAAAATTAAAAATAAAATTGGAACAGCTCATAGTTATAAATACTAAGAGCTGTTTTTTGCACTTTATTGTGATACCGTAATACATTAAAAGCCTACTAAATCATATTGATAAATAAAATAATTTTGATAAGAAAACGATATCAAAATAATATGCTACAAAGTTGTTTATAATAAGATATAGCTTTTAAAAACTCAAGGAGGAATATTAAAATGGGAAATATCGTAATTGATGGTAAAAGTTTGAATTTAGAAAATTTTATACAAGTAACTAGAGGCAAGCAAAAGGTAGAAATATCTGAAGATGCCAAAAAGAAAATAAACAAAGCAAGGGACTTAGTAGAAAAAATTGTAGCGGAAGAAAAAGTAACTTATGGTATAAATACAGGCTTTGGAAAATTTAGTGATGTAGTAATTTCAAAAGAAGATACTGAAAAGCTTCAAAGAAACCTTATTATGAGTCACTCATGTGGAGTAGGGAAAGTATTTGATGAAGATGTTGCAAGAGGTATTATGCTTCTTAGAATAAATGCTTTATCTACAGGATATTCTGGTATAAGACTTTCTACTATGGAAACTCTTATGGCTATGTTAAATGAAGGAGTTCATCCTATTATTCCAGAACAAGGATCTCTTGGAGCTAGTGGAGATTTAGCACCTCTTGCCCATATGGTTTTAACTATGATTGGAGAAGGAGAGGCAATATATAAAGGTGAGAGACTAGAATCAGCCCAAGCTATGAAAAAGGCTGGTATAGAAATTATAAGCCTTACTTCAAAAGAAGGTTTAGCTTTAATTAATGGAACACAGGTTATGACATCAGTTGGTGCTCATACACTTTATGATGCTATAAATATAAGTAAACTTTCAGACATTTCAGCTAGTCTTACAAATGAAGCTTTAAATGGTATAGTTGATGCTTATGATTCTAGAGTTCATGAAGCGCGTGGACAAAAGGGTCAGATAGATACAGCTAAAAACTTACTCAATATATTAGATGGAAGTAAGATGACAACTAGACAAGGTGATTTAAGAGTACAAGACGCTTATGCATTAAGATGTACACCACAAGTTCATGGAGCTAGTAAAGACTGTTTTAAATATATAAAAGAAAAGGTAGAAATTGAAATGAATGCAGCTACTGACAATCCTCTTATATTTGTAAAAGAAGAAGATGTTATATCAGGTGGAAACTTCCATGGTCAGCCAATGGCAGTAGCATTTGACTTCTTAAAGATAGGAATGTCTGAACTTGCAAATATATCTGAAAGAAGATTGGAAAGACTTGTAAATCCAGCACTTAGTGAAGGTTTACCAGCATTTTTAGTTGAAGAAGGTGGAATTAATTCTGGATTTATGATAGTTCAATATGCAGCTGCAGCACTAGTATCTGAAAACAAAACATTAGCTCATCCTGCAAGCGTTGATTCAATACCATCTTCTGCAAATCAAGAAGACCATGTTTCAATGGGAACTATAGCTTCAAGACATGCAAGAGATATATTAAGAAATGTAAGAAAAGTAATAGCTATGGAAATACTTTGTGCTTGTCAAGCAATAGATTTAAGAGGGAACAAAGGTCTTGGTAAGGGATCAACTATTGGTTATGACATAGTAAGAGAAAATATAGATATGGTAAAGAAGGATAGAATAATGCATGTAGATATAGATAAGGTAGAAGAAATGATAGAAGCAGAAACTATAGTAAAAGAAGTAGAAAAGGAAATTGGAGAAATATTATAATAAACACTTTACAATTCTAAACTACTATGGTAAGCTAACATACAATCAAGTTAATTTACTAAAGCGATGATAAGAAATAGTAGATTTAGAAGTATTTTGTAGAGAGTGCATATATGGTGAAATTGCATAAATACTATATTTTGAACACATCTTTGAGCTAGTTGGCGAAACCTAAGGGAAGTAGTCTATTCGGAAACTCGCACCCGTTACAGTGCAAAGGTATAATAATATATGTACCTGTTGAGTTTGGCTGCCGTAAGGTGTCATTAAAATGAGGTGGAACCACGTGATTAATATCCCGTCCTCTAGTATTTTTATGCTAGATGATGGGATTTTTTTATAATTAAAATACATTTAGAAAGGAGGCTAATGGGATCTAAAGATATTATAAATTTATAAGAATAAAAATAAAAGGGGTGTATAAAATGCTTACAAATCCAGTATTATTATCAGTTATAATTATGGCAGTGCTTAGTTTAGCAGGAATTAATGTTATGTTTGCACTTATTATTGCAGCACTTTCAGGAGGACTCCTATCAGGAATGGGAATTCTTGAATCAGCAACAATTATGATAGAAGGAATGGGAGGCGCTGCAGAAACAGCTCTGTCCTATGTATTACTTGGAGCTCTAGCTTTTGCAATAGGTAAGACTGGGGCAGCTGATATATTAGCTAGAAAAATTGGAAAGGTTATAAAAGATACAAGAGTAATGTTTGTATTAATTATAGCTGGTATAGCTTCTCTATCTCAAAACTTAATACCAGTTCATATAGCTTTCATACCGATACTTATTCCACCACTAATAGGAGTTATGAATAAACTTAAGATAGATAGAAGGGCTGTAGCTTGTGCTCTTACTTTTGGACTTAAGGCTCCATATTTAGCATTACCAGTAGGATTTGGTCTTCAGTTCCATAAGATAGTAACAGAAAACGTAGTAGCAAATGGTATGCCTGCGGCTGAAGTATCTATGGTATGGAAGGCAATGCTTATGCCAGCTGCTGGAATGGTTATAGGTTTACTTATAGCAGTATTTATATCTTATAGAAAACCAAGAGATTATGAAGATAAAATGGTAGTAATAGATGAAGAACACGATGATACATTTACAATTAAACATTTTGGTGCACTAGTAGGAGCAGTTATAGCTTTTGCTATACAGTTGAAGTATAAGTCTCTTCCATTAGCAGCACTTGCAGGAGTTCTTACTATGATTCCTTTTGGATCATTTAAATTTAAAGAGATGAATGAAGTTGTAGATGGTGGTATTAAGATTATGGGCTTTATAGCATTTGTAATGCTTGTAGCTTCAGGCTTTGGAGATGTAATTAGAGCTACTGGTGGAGTTGAAGAGTTAGTAAATGGAAGTGTAAATATAATAGGAGGAAGCAAGGTACTAGGAGCCTTTATGATGCTTATAATAGGACTTATAATAACTCTTGGAATAGGTACTTCATTTGGTACTATACCAGTACTTGCTACTATATTTGTTCCGCTTGCTATGCAACTTGGATTTTCTATACCAGCGACTATGTGTCTACTAGGTACAGCAGGAGCACTAGGAGACGCAGGTTCACCAGCATCAGATAGTACGCTTGGGCCTACCTCAGGACTAAATGTTGATGGTCAACATGACCACATTTGGGACACAGTAGTTCCTACATTCTTACATTATAATATACCACTTATTATAATGGGAACTATAGGTGCTTTAGTATTATAATATTATAAAGTAGATTAAAAAAGAATTTCAATGATATGATACCTTCAAGATAGTTAATCTAATTAATTTAAAATAGACTAACTACTTGGAGGTGTTTTTTATGGTATTTAAGAGGTACAAATTTAAATATGATTCTTAAATTTCATGTTAAAAGGGTATGATAAGTTTAGGTGATTAAAATGGCTATAATAGAAAAAATAATAGATAAATGTGATAAATATGAAGATGAAACAATTGAACTAAGACGAAAGATACATAAAAACCCAGAACTTTCTAATAAGGAATATGAGACAAGTAAACTTGTAGAAAACTATCTTTTAAATTTAGGGATAAAGACAAAACGTATAGGAGAAACCGGTATACTAGGAATTTTAAAGTGTAAAGGAGAAGGGAAAACACTGCTTTTACGTGCAGATATGGATGCCTTACCAATAGATGAAGAAACAGATTTAACCTTCAAGTCTAAAAATGAGGGAGTTATGCATGCTTGTGGTCATGATGTTCATACTGCCAATCTTCTTATAGTAGCTAAAGTTTTAAGTGAGTTAAAAGAAGAAATAAATGGAAGGGTAAAGTTTTTATTTCAGCCTGCTGAAGAAAGAGGTGGAGGAGCTAAAGATATGATAGAACTTGGTGTGTTAGAAAACCCTGAGGTAGACCTATCCCTTGCACTTCATATAATGCCAATAAAACAAGGTAAAATACTGATAAATCATGGAAATATAACAGCTTACTCAGATGGCTTTAAACTAGTTGTAAAAGGGAAAAAAGCACATACTAGAAAACCACAAGAAGGTATAGATGCTATAAATATAGCAGGACATATAATAGTAGCATTAAACTCTATTATGAGTAAAAGTATAAGCCCACTTCATAGGGCAACTTTTTCTATAGGTAAAATAAAGGGAGGTACTGCTACAAATATTACAGCTGATAGGGTAGAGTTAAAAGGTATGATAAGATCATTAGATTATCAAGCTAGACAAACAATCATTAAAAAAATAGAAAAGCTATCAAAAGGAATAGCCCATTCTTTTGGAGGGGATTGTGAATTTCATTTTAATGAAGGTTATCCTTCAGTTTATAATGATGAAGATATAAGTAAAAAGATAGCAGATATATTTGGAAGAAATTCTACTGAGATATACGAAGGTTTTAATATAGAAGATCCAAAGAAACTTATAATGAAAGATTCAAAGCCTATAATGGCAGCAGAAGATTTTGGATTTTTTTCTCAAAAGATTCCTACACTTTATTATATGGTAGGAACCGGGAATAGAGCACCAGGACACAGCTCAAAGTTTTTTGTGGACGAAGATTATATAAAACTTTGTACAAGAACTATGGTTCTAGCTTCTATTTTTTATTTAAATAATATATAAAAACAATATAAAACCTTGCCTGAAGGCAAGGTTTTTATATATTACATAAATAAAGTTTTTATTTCTAAGAATTCTTCTATACCGTATTTTCCACCTTCACGTCCTTTCCCAGAATGTTTAAATCCTCCAAAAGGTGCTTTAAATGTAGTAGATCCGTGGTTTATTATTACATTTCCAGCCTTTAGTCTGTTAGCTACATCTAATACATCATCAACTGGTCCAAATACAGCAGAAGATAATCCAAACTTTGTATCGTTAGCAATTTCAATAGCTTCCTCAACTGTTTGGTAAGAAATAATAGATAAAACTGGCCCAAATATTTCTTCTCTAGCTATTTTCATCTGGTTATTTACATTGGTAAATACTACAGGTTTTACAAAGTAACCTTCAGACTCCACAGGTACCTGACCAAGTAGCATTCTAGCACCTTCTTCTGGTCCTTTTTCTATAAAGTATTTAACCTTATCAAATTGTTTTTTAGAAGCAAGGGGTCCTACTAGAGTATCTGGATCATCTGGATGACCAAATTTATAATTTTTTGTTTTTTCTATTATAATTTCTTCTATTTTATGTTTTATTTCTATAGGAACTATTATTCTACTAAATGCACTACAGGATTGTCCTGTATTTAGGTACATTTTATCTAAAACAGTAGAGACAGCTAAATCTAAATCTGCTCCTTTTAACACAACAGCAGGAGATTTACCTCCTAGTTCCAAGGTAATTCTTTTTATATCATCCGATGCAAGACGTGAGATTTCTTTACCTCCACCTGTTGATCCTGTAAATGTTACTAGGTCAACATCAGGATGCTTTGCTAAAGGATCTCCAACATCTGCGCCTTTTCCTGGTAGAAGGTTAAATACTCCTTTTGGGAAACCAACTTTTTCTACAGCTTCAGCTAAAAAGTAACTAACTAAAGGTGTATTTTGACTTGGTTTTAAAACCATAGTACATCCAGTAAGAAGGGCTGGTGCAAGTTTTTTTGTTATTTGACCAAATGGGAAGTTCCAAGGGGTAAGTGCTGCAACTACTCCAACTGGTTCTTTTACTATAGTAAAATCATCATTTAATTCTTTTAATGGATAGCTAGCCATTACCTTTATAAAGTTTTCCATATCATCCAAATAAGGAATTACATGAGTGTTTTTAGCAAAATGTCTTGGCGCTCCAAGTTCCTTGACTATTATATCTGCCATATAGTCAACTTTACTTCTCAACTCTTTTAATAATTTTTCCATTAGTTCTAATCTCTTTTTAAGTGGAGTAAATTGCCAAGTTTTTAAAGCTTCCTTGGCAGCTGCAACTGCTTTATTTACATCTTCTTCATTACAAGCTGGTACAACTCCTACTATATTTTTATCAGCAGGATTTTCTACTTCAATTTTTTCTGAAGAACTTGGGGACACCCATTCTCCATTTATAAATATTTTATCATAATGCATATTTATCAGTCCTCCTATACTATTTATAACTAGCTCGTTGCAGAACTCTACAACTCGCATATTTACTACGTTTATTTACATTGA
>NZ_JBQDAA010000112.1:0-7666 GCF_052089545.1 Tissierella sp.
TTATATCGGACTTTATCACAATAAATTAATATAATTCGACATAAAAATACTCCTCATATATATATCTGAGGAGTATTTTTATTAGAATAGCTTTTATATGTAAGATTTCATTTGATTTTACATTATTTTGTTTTTTTACTTTCCAAGTCCCAATTCCTTTTTTATCCTAGTTGTTGATATCTCTGGTGTCCTTGGTAAATATACTACTTCACAATAATCCTTTAAATGATCGAATTGCCCTTTCCAATCATCTCCCATAACAAATGTATCAACATTATATTCTTTAACATTATCTACCTTTTGCTCCCAATTATTTTCAGGTATAACAAGGTCTACATATCTTATGGATTCAACTAGCTTTTTTCTTTCTTCATAAGAAAAGTAACATTTTTTACCTTTTATTTCATTAAACTCATTTGTTGAAATAGCAACAATTAAATAATCACCCAATTGTTTTGCCCTTTTTAAGATATTTATGTGCCCATAATGTAATAGGTCAAATGTTCCATATGTAATTATCTTTTTCATATCTCTTTTACCCCCATCATCTGTTAAGTAGTATATAAAGGCTAAATTACATTCCTAAATATTCTAGAATTCTTTTAGTACTATTGCCGTCTTTATATTTATTGGCAATATCATTTACTCTTTTTCTCTCATCGTAAAATTCATCTTTTCCTTCTTTTAAATCATTTATAAACAATATAAGTTCTTCCATATTTGTAAGCTTTTTCCCAGGCATAAGCTTCAATGGATCCTCTACAACAAATCCACGTTTATCTCCATAGCTATCAAAATCGTCTATAGTAAATCCGATTGGTTTCATCGTCAAAAGAAAATCAAAATACACAGAAGAATAATCTGTTAAAAGTGCATCTACTTCTCCAAATATTTTATATAAAGATGCATTATTTTCTTCCAAATCTTTATTGTCAAACACTTTAATATTGCTATGTTTCTGACTTAAAACATTCAATTTTAATTGATTTGGATGAGGTTTAATAATTAGAAGGGTATTTGACTTTAATAAAAATTCATTTAAGTAGTCTATATTATTTAAATTCAAAATTGGGAAATCACTGTCCGATTCTTTGTTTGTACCAACTCTTGAATCACCTCGCCATGTAGGCAACCACATTATTATATTATTAAGAGACTCCCTATCTATAGATAATTTTGATAACTCATCATCCTTTTTAAATATCATATCATTTCTAGGATATCCTAAAACAATACATTGTTCTTCTTTGGCACCAAAGCTTCGCTTTACAACATCTTTAAAAAAATCAGAAACACATAAAATATGAGAAAAAGTATCTTCAAATCTCCATAATTTTTTAAATCTAGATTGTCCAGCTAAATAACCTATATTTTTAAGTGGTGATCCGTGCATAGTATCAATAACTTTTTGATCCCTAACGGGTTTAAATCGTTTAATATCAGCATAAGAATAAAAAATATAATTAGCTCTTAATTGATTCCACAATGCATAAAAACCACTCGATATATATTGTACATTATTTTTATCCTCAAGTTCCTTCTTAGTATAATAGTACACCTCATATTTCTTATATTCTTCAGTATTAGATATATATTCTGCTATTGCCCAAACATTATCCTTTCTATATCTTTTATCAAATATAAAAATCTTATTTTTAGATTTAGGAATAAGATAGTTTAAGACTGTTAATATATAAAATTGAAGTTTTAAAATGATAAATTTATATATTTTTAAAACCATTTTAAATTACCCTCTTTTCATTCTATTTATTTTAATACACATGATGTTACGAACATAATATCACTGTATTAAAATTTATACCAATTTTTCTGTGTTACATTCTTTAAATTTATTAGTTTTAATTAAAGCATTACATATCAGTCCTAAAAATATCCAAAATTTAAAATCTGTTAAATATGTACTACTTACCATAAGATGAATAAATCCTAAACTCAACCAAATTATTATAACATTATATTTTTTAGCATTCTTAATAAATAAGGATTTAATAATTAAATATGTAATTATCACTATAAATAAGAGTCCTATAAGCATACCAAAGTTAATTAATATTTCCATAAATATATTATGTACATATCTATTACCAAGTATAAATCTATCTCCCATTAAACCTAATCCAAATATAGGATTATTTAATATTTGTTCAAAAACATCTGAATATAAATTATCTCTACCACTTAAATAGATCCCACCTTCTGCAAAAAGTAGAAGGCTTCTACTTCTTATACCGATACTCATCAGAAAATTAAATGCAAATGTAAGTATTTCTTTAAAGAATATTAATCCTGTACCTACCATAGCAAACAAAGACAAATATAAAGGCATTTTATTATAAGTTAACCTCTTTAGATATTTAACAAGTTTTAGCATAATAAATACACCCAAACATAAAATAGGCCCTCTAGATCCAAGAGTAACTATAACAAATAGTGATACTCCTGCAGCAAAAACATTTTTAAGTGATATTTTATTAAATAGTTCATTTATATAGACAGTTGCTGGCAATAACATATAATAAGATAAGCTCATACTATAGCTACCAACATTAGAAAAGCCTGAGAATATTAACACACTTATAAAGGATCCCACAAGAAAAACTATTTTACTTGTTTTTTTCATAACATCCATCAAAACTTCCCAATCATTTATACTATAGCTATAGATAAATGATGATATCCCAGTGAAAAATAAAGGAAATATTATTTGTTTTAAATATATTCTATTTTGAGCAAAAAAAATAAAGTTTATTATAAATATATAAAACGATATGAAGTATATAGCTATAAACTTATTTCTATTTCTTTTAAGCACTGAGGGTAAGGCAATTAAATAAAAGAAACCAACTAACGCTTTAGATGTAAGCTGTATTATTCTTCCCATACTAGTTCCTGTTAAGTCAAAAAATATTAATATTAAGTATTGAATAGTAAGTATAGCAAAAGATGACATTATGGCTATACTTATTCTTCTATCTTCTATTGCACCCCTACTTGTTGTATTTTCCAATTTCATCTCTCCAAATTCTCCATAATTCATAAAACTTATATTATTCAATATATAAATTACAATTCTTCATATATTATTTATGTCTTTTTATTTTCATTACTTCTAAGTATTCTAAAAACAAACTCAGAACCAACCCTGCCATTATTCCTAAAATTATAGATATAGTAAGCTTATTTAATACACTTCTACCAACTACATCATCAGAAGATTGAGTATCTGATACTATATTTACGCTTATCTCACCTATATTCATAGAATTTGCCATATCTAATTCTTGATATTTATGGGCAAAAGCATCATAGCTCGTTTTTGTAAGCTCTACCTTTTTTCTAGCTGAACTCTCTATAAATTCTACATCTTGATATTCTATTTGAAGAGTTTTTACAGTATCTTGTAATTCTTCTATACTAGATTTAGTACTCTTTATTTTAGCATTTGTTTCAGCCAAATCTGCTTTTAAGGCCCTCTTAGTAGTATCTATATATATATATCCATCTCGACCACCAGGTCTCACAATCATACTTCCATTATTAGTTCCCATATTTTCATTTTTTTCTATAGCCCCAAGTATTCCTTCTTTTTTTATATTTAGATTATTAAGATTTAGCTTGTACTCTGTAAGTTGATGGTATGTTGCATCTTTTTCTAACTCTAGTTCATAAGAACTTTTTACACCACTTGTAACATCTTCATATTCACTTAAAGCAGTTTCATATTTTCCCTTTTCTATCTCCATTTGTTTTTTTACAATATCCAATGTATGTAAAGAAGATTCTTGAGCTATCTTTGTTATATGATTTACATAGTTTTCTGCTAGCACATCTAGTATCTTATCCCCTTGTTTAGAATCGTCTGATACCAATTTCAAACTTATATTTTTAAGTTTACTATCAGCCTCTATAGATAGATCTTTTTTTAAACTATCTACAGTATATGTATCCTCTAAACTTAAATCCTTTATAGTTTCTTCTAACACCCTTTCTGATGTTAGTTCCTTTAAATATGTTTCAAAATCCATATCTGAAGAATGGGACATCTTTTCTAGCATATTATATATTTCATCATTATCTGACACAGACTCTTCAGATGTAGATTCTATATTATTTATTTCAAGAAGTATCTCAGACTCATACTTGGTGTCTGTGAATACAAAAGATTGTAGCATCCCAATTATTAAAAAGCCTATTATAAGAGCTCCAATTAGCTTTTTTCTTTTCCTAACAACCCTTACTACTTCACTTAAGGTTATTATCTCAACATTATCATTCATTTAAAACATTTCCCCCTAATTCTCTTTATTATATCACTAAATTACTTTATTTAGTTTTACTTAGTATCTGACAAAGAATAGCATCATATGTTGTATGTAGATGTAATTATCATAACAGTGTGGAAATATCTCTCAATAGCTAATTCTCTATTCAAAATCAAGTTTGTCCAACTTTTATTTTATAATAAAAAATACTATTATACAAGTATTATTTTGGGCAAGACAAAAGCCCTAGATTATAAATATAAACCAATTTTTTTCGATAAAATTATAGTTTTTAAACTCAATATGATATGACATTTAAAAAAGAATAGGCTTCCCTATTCTTTTCTAAATTACAAAATCTTAACTGTTATTATTTATATGTTTTTCAATCACATTTTTAAGTTTTTTAGTAAGTTCTATATAATCAAACTCCCTCGCACCTTTTTTCCCATTCTCACCCATTTGTATGTATTCATCTTTAGGCATATTATATATTTTAAGAATAGTATCTTTAAGTGATTTGGCTGATGATCCTTCAAGAGAAAGTCCACAATTATATTTTTCTATAGGAGAATATCCCATCTTTACTGTTGATATAATAGGTTTACCTGAAGCCATATATTCAAATAATTTATTTGAACTATTACCTCTTGACCAATTGTACTGGGTCTGAGAATAGTTTAATAAGTTTATAGAAGAATTACTTAATATATATGGAATATATCTTTTATCCACATATCCTTTTAGTTTAACATTTGAAATGTTTTCATTTTCTAAACGCCTTTTTAAATGTTCAAGCATATTTCCCTGACCATATATTAAAAACTCTATATCTTTATATTCTTTAAGTAGATTGGCAGTATCCAATATATTATCTACATTATTTACAGGCCTTATAGCCCCCGCGTATACAATCTTAAATTTATCACTCTTTAAATCTTTATCTTCTAAAACTTCACTATCCATTTGATCATTAAACTTTTCTATATCTACACCATTATTTATATAATAACATTTGCTTAAATCAACATCTCCGCCAGATGGTTTAGACCAACCTTCATCTGTTAAATATTGTACATCCCCTTCTTTTAAAAATATAATTCCATCAGCATTTTTATATATCCAATGTTCACCTTTTAAAAGTATCTTACCTATTATACTATCTTTTTTAAGCTTATCTCCCATAAAAAATACTTCTGGCCAAAAGTCTCTTACTTCACATATACAAGGTATACCATATCTTTTAGCGATCTTTATTCCAGCTATCATAGTTAAAGGATGCGGAGATGAAGCTATTATAAGGTCTGGCTTTTCATGAGTCTTTTCATATTCCTTAGAAACTTTAAAAAGCTTTCTAAAGTATGTAAGCATATTAAGTATCCTCTTTTTACCACTACCAGCATATCCAGGTGTATTTATAAAGACAAAAGGCAAACCCGAACTATCCTCTTCAATATATAAAGTCTCATCTTCTATAAGATTTTGCTCTGCAAAATGAAGATAAGACGCTGCAAATATAGTAGTAGAATAATTGTAGTCTTTTAATTTGATTCCAAAATCAAAAGGTCTTGTAAATCCATTCATAGAAGGTGGAGTAGCATAATGATGAAATATCCAAATATTTTTTTTACTGTCTATATTTTTCATAAACTACCTCTTTCAACTATTTTAACCTTCAGTAAGTTCTATTGAAGTTTTAAAATCTTTTACATTATAATCTTTTGAATAAGAAGAAAGCTCCTTATCATAAGTTAAATTTCCAAACACTTTATTTATAACACCTATATTTAAAAGCTTTATAATAGGATTAAATATCTTAGTGAGCCATAAACTTTTACCATGAAAATCAGCTATAAGTTTAACCATATGAGTAGTATTAACATATTCTTTGTTTTGAGGACAAAATATACCTTCACCCTCATCATCTATCAATAACCTTACAAATTCACATAGATTTTCTATATAAATCATGCTTCTTTCATTATCTATATTAGGAAAAGCCGGTGTTTTTATAGCTAGCTTAGAAAGTCTTGGATAATTTCCTTTAGTATCTTTTCCATATACCATAGGTGGCCTTAGTATAGCCAATTTAAAACTTTCACTTTGTAAATTCTCTAAAAGGATCTCTGCTTCTAGCTTCGACTTCCCATAATGATTATTAGGGTTTAAAGCTGTCCCTTTATTTATAGTTCCGTTCTCTATACCATATACACTCATACTACTTAAAAATATAAAATGTTTTATACCTGATTCTTTACAATAATTTGCAAATTCATAAGCAAGATCTCTATTTATCTCATAATAAAGATGTTTATTCTCATTGGTTTCCTTTATATGAGCTAGTCCAGCAACATGAAACACTGAATCATAAAAATGTATATCATTATTTTTCCAAGAACCATCCCTTAAACTTATAAAATCTATATCATAGTCATTAGAATAATCTTTTAAGTAATCATTTAAATAGTTTCCTATATAGCTATTTGTCCCTGTTATCAGTACTCTCTTCATCTAGGACATCTCCTTCTTCACTATACTTTCCTTCTTTTACACCATCTTTTTTTAGAACACTTACTATAGTTCCAAAAAAGCATTTTATATCTAAAATAGGTCCCATGTTTTTTACATACTCACCGTCTATTTTAGATTTTAACTCTATTGAAATCTCATCCCTACCACTTATCTGCGCCAAACCCGTCAGACCTGGATATACATCATTTGCCCCATATTTATCTCTTTCAGCTATAAGATCAAATTGATTCCAAAGTGCTGGACGAGGTCCTATTATTGACATCTCACCTTTAAGTATATTAAATATCTGAGGAAGCTCATCTAAGCTAGTTTTTCTTAAAAACTTACCTACTCTAGTTATATATTGATCTGGGTCTTCAAGTAAATGAGTGGGAGTGTCCTTAGGAGTATCTATTTTCATTGTTCTAAATTTCAAAATATTAAAATGTGTTTTATGTATTCCAACTCTTTTCTGCTTAAAAAGAATTGGCCCCTTAGAGTCAATTTTAATAAGTATAACAATCAACAAAAATATAGGCGATAAAACTATTATACCTATAAAAGAAAGTACTATATCCACCATTTTTTTTACTTTAATATAATCCATTTTTAAAATTTCCTCCAATAGAAAGTATAAGTTTTCCAAAAATACATATTAAATTATAACATAAAGACTATCACTGCACAATTAAAAGAACCCCTTACAATGATTTTGTACTAAAAGTTATATTGCTATTCACATATACTCTTATTTTAAGCTAAAAACCTCTGTAAAAACTCTTTAGTTCTATTTTTCTTAGGATTGTTAAATATCTCAGTTGGAGGCCCTTCTTCTACTATAACTCCATTATCCATAAAAATAACTCTATCAG
>NZ_JBQDAA010000113.1:0-2235 GCF_052089545.1 Tissierella sp.
ACATAACATATGATTTAGAAAAGATTATAGGGAGAGAACCTATCACTTTTAAAGAATATGTTATAGACCATAAAGATTGTTGGATATAATATAGGGAGTATATAAAATATAGTAATTAGACAATCAATATATTAAAAGAGGAGGAATAAATATGAAGTTTTGCTGGACAACTGTAAATGTAAAGGATCTAAAAGAGTCTTTATATTTTTATGAAAAAATTGTGGGACTAAAGATAGATCAAAGAATAGACATGGGTAAGGATCAAGCAATAGTTTTTTTAGGAGATGGTGAAACAAAGCTTGAGCTTCTTTATAACAGTGAAAATAAAAATATAGATATGGGCAGGAGTATTTCACTAGGATTTGAAGTAAAATCTATAGAAGAAAAAATGGAGTTTGTAAAAAGGGAAGGAATAGAAATCCATAGCGGTACTTTTAATCCTGCACCTAATACTAAGTTCTTTTTTATATTAGATCCAAATGGGCTTAAAATTCAATTTGTAGAAAATAGTAAATAGATTCAAATTAATCCCTATATAAATATAGGGATTAATTTATTGGATTAGAGAATAAAAAACAGATATAATATAATTAAAGAATAAAGAGCTTTGGGAGGAAACAGTGAAAACAAAAATATTAAAAAGACTTAAAGAAAATGATAATTTTATATCAGGAGAAAAACTATCACAAGAGTTCCATATGACCCGTAGTGGTATATGGAAGTATATAAATATGTTAAAAGAAGAAGGATATATCATAGAGTCTATTCCGAGAAGAGGATATAGGCTTACTTCATCACCTGATATATTGACATTTGAAGAAATAAGGAAGTATCTTAATACAGAATTTATGGGAAGAAATCTTTACTATTTTGATTCAGTAGATTCTACAAACAATCAGGCTAAAAAAATAGCATCAAAAGAAATGGAAGGAACTTGCCTAATAGCAGAACAGCAGGTTGAAGGAAAGGGTAGACTAGGTAGGAGATGGATATCACCTAAGAAGAAAGGTATTTGGATGAGTGTGATATTAAAGCCAGATATGGAACCATATAATGTTGGATCTATAACACTTTTAGGTGCTGCTAGTGTATATAAGGCTCTTAAAAAGATGGATATAGACTCACAAATAAAATGGCCTAATGATATACTTATAAATAATAAAAAAATAGGAGGCATACTTACAGAAATAAGCGCCGAACTAAATAAGATTAATTATCTTGTCATGGGAATAGGCATAAATGTAAATTTAGATGAGAAAGACATACCAGACGAATTAAAAACTAAAGCTACTTCTATAAAAATAAATGAGAATAGAAGAATAGATCGTAAAATATTACTAGCAAATATTTTAAATGAATTTGAAAGCCTTTATATATCTTTTGTAAATGAAAATAGTAATTCAAAAGCTATAGAAATATGTAGAAAAAATTCAGCTACTATAGGAAAAGAAGTTAAAGTAAGACAAGGAAAAGAAGAAAAACTAGGTAAAGCCTTAGATATAAATAATAAAGGTGAATTGGTAGTAGAATTTAAAGAAGGTCATATACAAAATATATTTGCAGGAGAAGTTTCGGTAAGAGGCTTAGAGGGATATATATAAAAATTATAAAAGATGAAAAAAGTGCTTTCAAGATGAATGCACTTTTAATTTGGAAATTTTATTCTAAAGAAATGTTTGCTTTATTCAATACTTTTAGAAGCTTTATACTTACAAATGAAACTACAAGAAGTTTTGCAATATCGCCTGGCAAGAAAAGTAAAGCTCCAATTCTAAATATATTGCCAAATGAAAGTCCCTGTTCCATAATAATATTTAGAATATAGTACATATAAGGTAGGCCAAAGATATATATAGTTATAGTTCCAACTAAGGATGCTAATATAATCCTTTTACGGGATAATGTATCTTTAGAATGGGTTATTAATCCTACTATATAGGAAGAAAATATAAAGCCGATAATAAAACCAAAACTTGGCATCATAACTGCTTGAGGACCCCCTGTAAAGTTAGAAAATATAGGAAGACCAATAAGTCCTAAAGATAGGTATACAATTTGAGATAAGGCCCCAAGCTTAGATCCTAATATAATACCTGAAAGTATAACAAATAAAGATTGAAGAGTAATAGGCACAGGACCAATTGGCAAACTAATAAATGTACCCATAACAGTAAGTGATGTAAAAATAGAGACTAAAGTCATTTTTTTTATAGAAATATTCATATACACCTCCTA
>NZ_JBQDAA010000113.1:2245-7618 GCF_052089545.1 Tissierella sp.
TTATATTTTGGTTTACAATAAAAGTATAATACTATAAATAATAAATGTCAATAAATATTATAATATACATTAGTATATTATAATATTTAAAAATGGGTATATTGACACATGATAGATATTTATCTATAATAAATTAAAAGGAGGAGATAGTATTAAAAGAATATTGTTTTTTATTGCTTATGGTTTAATAAGCTTTAGTCTTTTATTCCTAGTATTTGTACAAAACTTACATTTGTATTCTAGAATTATAACATCCATAGTAATATTACTTGTAGGGATAGGATTAATTCATAATTATTATGAAATTAAATGGTTAAACAAAATAAAAGCAAAAGATATAAGATTTATGACTAAGAACAACATAATAATATTTACAGGTTCAGGATTGGCTGCACTACTCACTTGGTATATCAATCATAATTTAGGACATGGTTCATTAGTTGCCAGTGGTATTGTAGGGGTAATTTCAGCTTTAGTTTTTCCAGCCAATCTGGCAGGTGCATTTTATACAGCATCATTTGTAGGAATGTCTTCACAAGCAATAATACCTTCTGCTAATATAGCAGCTCTTACAGGACTTATAGCCGGTCTTGTAATTATATTCTCAAAGGATATATATGCAGGACTTGGAGGTAAAGGTGGCACTTCAATTGCATTTTCTACACAGTTTACAAGAATCATTTTAAATTTATTTAACATTTAATAGGGGGACAAAAATGGATTACAGAATTTTGATTGTAGCTGTTACTGCAGCATGTATAACCTACTATTTAAGTATACATCTTAAAAAAGGTCCAGTGCTTGCTTCAGCTATAGTAACTTTATTATCGGGCTTACTCTTGCCTGCTATATTTGAAGATGGAAGTACCTTGGCTATAGTTGCAACAACTGTTTCATATGCTGCAATGGTATCTACAGATAAATTTCCTAAGATATATGAAATGATAGTAGTAGGTATTATATCTGGAATTATATTTATTCTTGCAGAAGGCGTATTTATAGGAGTTGGTGGTAAGCTGGGTTCTATAGCTGCTATATCTGGACTGTCATGGTTTGGATTTAAGGAAATATTTAAGAAAATTAAAATTATAAAATAAAGAATAAGCTAATAAATTGAATAAATAAATTAAATAAATCAACAATCAGTTATAGATTGTTGATTTATTTTTAAGGAGGATCATTAGTATGGGAATAATAGAAACTAAAAATCTTACAAAATATTATGGTAAATCCTTAGGTATAAAAGATGTAAATCTAAATATAGAAAAAGGAGAAATATTTGGATTTATAGGGCCAAATGGAGCTGGAAAATCTACTACTATTAGGCTATTATTAAGTCTTATATATCCAAGTAGCGGTGAAGCAAAGTTATTTGGAAAGGAGATAAAAAAATCAGGCCCTGAAGTTAGAAAAGATGTAGGCTATCTTCCGTCTGAGATCTTTTACTATGATAAAATGAAAGTTAAAGATCTTTTAAACTATTCAGCAAGCTTTTACCAAAAAGATTGTAGTAAAAGAATAAAGGAATTAGCTGGTATCATGGAACTAGATTTAAATAGACGGATAGAGGATTTATCTTATGGAAATAAGAAAAAGGTTGGAATAGTTCAAGGGCTTCTTCATGAGCCCAAACTTATTATCTTAGATGAACCCACAGGCGGACTTGATCCACTTATGCAACAAAAATTTTTTAATCTAATGAGAGAAGAAAACGAAAAAGGAGCTACAATATTTTTCTCATCTCATATCTTAGGAGAAGTTCAAGAGCTTTGTAATAGAGTAGCTATCATAAGAGAGGGCTCTATAATAGAAACTGCTGACATAAAGACACTTAGAGAAAACAATTATAAAAAGATTTCTATTTTAGGGGATAGCATAAACAAGGAAGTATTCAATATTGATGGAGTTACAAAGCTAGTAAAAGAAGAAGATAGGATCAGTTTTTTCTATAAAGGTGATATAAATATTATATCTAAAATCCTTAGCTCTATAAATCTAAATGATATAAGTATAGAAGAGCCAAGCTTAGAAGAAATATTTATGCATTATTACGAATAGGAGGCTAAGAATGAATGTATTTATTCAAGAATTTAATATGAAAAAAAGATCTACTTTAATTTGGAGCCTTTCTATAGGAGCTTTTTTAATATTTTATATGGCCTTTTTCCCTAGTATGAGCAAGGACAGTTCAGCACTTGAATCCCTAATGGAAAGTTTTCCAGAAGAAATGTTACAAGTCTTAGGTCTTAGGGAAGGATTATCTATCGCTAGTCTTATGGGTTACTTTACTTTAACCTTTACAATGGCACAAGTGGCTATAGCCGTTCAAAGTGCAAACTATGGATTTTCAATACTTACAATGGAAGAAAGAGAACTCACAGCAGACTTTTTAATGACAAAGCCAGTATCTAGAAGTAAAGTTTACTTCAGTAAATTTTTTGCTTCGCTTTTAAGTCTTATAATCACAGCTATAATTATATCTATAGCTAGTTTTATATCCTTAGAACTTTTTAGTGGAGGAGAAAGTTATAATATTAAAAATGTGCTTAAGTTATTTTTAACCATACCAATTTTCCAATTATTATTTTTAAGTCTTGGTATGTTTATTTCGCTTTTATTTAAAAAGATAAGAAGTGTATTAAGTTTTTCTATGGGACTTTCAATTGGTTTATATGTTATAAATACAGTTAGGGAGATTGTAAACAGTGATATATTAGGTTTTTTTACTCCATTTTATTACTTTGAACCGGGTAGCATTTTAAAAGGAAATTATGATTTAAAATTAATGATTATATCATTTGGTCTTATAGGAGCTTCTTTAATATTTAGTTTTTTTATATACAATAGGAAAGATATAGATTCTGTATAGGAGGTGTGTAAAATGAATATTGTTAAAAGAGAGTTAAAATCAAATTTAAAATCTACAATTATTTGGAGCCTTTCAATTATATTTTTAATATTTGTATGGATGATAGAATACGAGTCCTTTGCAAACAATCCTCAGATAAATGATTTAATGGATTCTATGCCCCAAGCTATGCTAGAAGCTTTAGGTATGGGAGCTATGACTCTTTCTAGCCTAAGTGGGTTTATTAGTGCTATAGCCCTTTATATTTATCTACTACTGGGAATTCATGCAGTCTTACTAGGAAGTAATATTATTTCCAAAGAAGAAAGAGATCGTACAGCAGAATATTTATTTACACTACCTGTTTCAAGAAAACAAGTAGTCAAAAGTAAACTTATAGCGGCTATTATAAATGTAATAATACTAAACTTTGTAAGCTTATCTATAACTATCTTGACTAGTATAAACCATGAAAAAGACGAAGGTTTTTATAAATTTATAGGACTATTATTTTTAGCTATATTTATTGTCCAGATGATATTTCTAAGTATAGGTATGTTAGTTGCGTCTATAAATAAAAGATATAAAAAATCTGGAAATATATCTGTGACTATACTATTTATAACTTTTATAATATCTTCACTTATAAATATAGTTGATAAAGTAGACTTCTTAAAATACATTACACCATTTAAATATTTTGATGGAGGAGAAATTTTAAATAGTATGAAACTGGAACTCACATTTATAGTTATTTCTATTTTCATAATAGCAGGAGGATTAGTAGGAACATTTATATTTTATCCTAAAAGAGATTTATATATTTAAATTACTTAAAGGGGCTGAGCATGTGAAGTTAAATAATAGGAAAATAGGATCGTATCTTCTTTTAATAACACTTGTTGTACTAGGTATAGTAGTATTGGAAACAGATTTTATAGAAAAAATATACGATAAATTTGAAGATTATAGACTTAGTAAAATTGAGCAAATAAAAATAGAAGATAACTCTTTAAAAGGAAACAATCAAAGCAATATTAATAACTATGGTATAGTTGCAGAAACAAAAGATTCATTTTATTATACCTTAGATACGACTATATATAAAAGTGACAAAAAGTTTAAAGGTACAGAAGATTTATTTATTAGACCAGGAAAAGACAGCAAAGACACTATAAACATTTTGGACAATTGGATATTTTATAGACAATTTGATGAAATAAAAAGAATGAAGATGGATGGAAGCTCTGTAAATACAGTTTTCAAAGGATATTCTTTTGACATGCGTATATTTGGAAACTGGATTTATTTTTTAGGAGCACCCGAATATAATCTTTATAAGATGGACTTAAATGGAAGAAATAGAGAAGTTCTAGTCAATAGGGATGTAAGAGACATGACAATATATGATGGAAAAATATATTATTGCTATGAAGAGGATGAAAAATATTACTTAAAAAAGATAAATCAAGATGGAAGTGGAGAAGTGTTACTATTAAAAACAGAAGCAAGAGACTTAGTTGCAGACAGTGACTACATATATTATATAGACGAAGACTATAAACTATGTAGATTAACTCTTAAGGATAATTCAATAGAAAAATTATCAAATGAAGAGACTTTTAGTTTTGTCAAAGATGATAAATGGATATTTTATACTCTAAAGGGTGAAGAGGATAAACTTGGCAATAAGGGATTATACAGAATGGATTTGGATGGAAATAATGTTTTAGAATTAGATGGAGATGCTCGTTTAGATGAAATAGGCCTTGGGATTACAGACGATTGGATTTTTTACCATTCGATAAATGAAGAATGGAGAACCTTATTGAATAGAATTGGTAAAGATGGAAAAAATGCTTCCATCATTGAAAACAATGAAGTGGAAAATAAATATGAAGAAAAGCTAAACTAGAATGGAAAACATATGGAGTTAAGCTTATAATTTTAACATAGTTGATAAGAAGTGATATGATATTAATAAGTTAAATACGCATTAGTATATTTAAGCGTATCTAAGAAGTTTGTCATTCTGAGCATAGCGAAGAATCTAAGCTTGGTTCAAGAAATATTGAAAACCGTCGTTCCATGAAAGGAAAAACATCTTTCATAAGTCACTCCTTATTTTCAATATTTCTTTGATCCTTAAGTAGCCTTGCTCCGTATTAGTAGGTAAGTGCGAAGCATTTATTCTTGTCATTCCGAGCCAGTCGAGGAATCTTAGGGTCAAAACAAAGATTCTTCGTCGCTACGCTCCTCGGAATGGCAGCAACGCATTCTTCATATTAGACGAAACTAAATAATTATTATATTATAACCACCAATAATGAATATTGATGGCTTTTCATTCCTATAATGGCACAACCATTTTGTAAGTTACTATTACAATCAGCATCCCATTCATGGATAATCATAATAACTTCCACAATTCAAATAAAACTCTTGACTAATTTACAATCTTGATATATACCTTGAGTTTTGCAGTAAAATCAAAGAATAAAGGCCCTTATGCATTGTAAATACAA
>NZ_JBQDAA010000114.1:0-7613 GCF_052089545.1 Tissierella sp.
TTTTAGAAGACTATGAAAAAGGCCGTAGAAAAGCCTTACTTGTTATGGCTACAGGTAGTGGTAAGACAAGGACAGCTATTTCTTTAGTAGATATACTGACAAGAAGAGATTGGGTTAAGAACATACTTTTTTTAGCTGATAGGACAGCTCTAGTCAAACAAGCTAAGCAAAGTTTTAATGAGCATCTTCCAAGTCTTTCGCTGTGTAACCTACTTGATAATAAGGATGATATAAATTCTAGAATGATATTTTCAACTTATCCAACTATGATGAATGCTATAGATTCAGTTAAAAATGAAGATGGACAAAAGATGTTTACAAATGGTCATTTTGACTTAATAATAATAGATGAAAGTCATAGAAGTATATATAAGAAGTATGGAGATATATTTGATTATTTTGATGCAAATCTACTAGGACTTACTGCAACGCCAGTAGATGAAATAGATAGAAACACCTATAGGATATTTGAGCTAGAAGATAACAATCCAACCTTTGCATATGAGCTAGGACAAGCTATAGAAGAGGGATACCTAGTAAACTATGAGCTTCCTCATGTATCTGAAAGTAAACTCATGAAAGATGGTATTAAGTATAGTGAGCTATCAGAAGAAGAAAAAGAAGAATTTGAAATGACCTTTGATGATAAGGAAGATATATCTAGTGAAGAGTTAAATAGGAGTTTATTTAATATAGATACTGTGGATATTGTAATTCAAGAACTTATGGAAAAAGGACTTAAAGTTGAAGGTGGAGATAAGCTAGGTAAAACTATTATATTTGCTGCCAATCAAAGACACGCAGATTTTATAATACAAAGGTTTGACGCACTTTATCCAGAATATAAGGGAAGCTTTGCACAAGCGATTTATCACAATATAAACTATGTGGCCAATGTGATTGATAACTTTAAAGACAAAGACTCTTATCCTCAAATAGCAGTTTCAGTAGATATGCTAGATACAGGTATTGACGTGCCTGAACTTTTAAATTTAGTTTTCTTTAAGAAGATAAGATCCAAGGCTAAGTTTTGGCAGATGATAGGAAGGGGAACTAGACTTTGCGAAGATCTTTATGGTCCTGGAATAGATAAAGAAAAGTATATGATATTTGACTACTATAAAAACTTTGAATTCTTTGAAGTAAATAAAAAAGGCTTGGAAGGAAACATATTAAGGTCTTTAACTGAAAATATATTTAATATAAAAATAGATATAATAAAAGCTTTAGAACATTTGGACTATCAAATAGACAGCCATATAGAATATAGAAATAAACTTATAGAAGAAACTTTAAAGGATATATCCAATATTAATAGGGAAAGATTTAATGCTAGTATGAGACTTCATCTAATAGATAAATACACTCAAAAAAAATCATTTGAAACCTTAAATGAAAAAGATATAAATGAATTAAAAGAAGAAATATCTCCTTTAATAATTCCCAGTGATGACGATGAACTAGCTAAAAGATTTGACTATCTTATCTATACTATTCAATTTGCCTATTTGGAGAAAAGACCTATGAATAGACCTAAGAGAAGAGTTGTGTCTACTGCAGAAAAACTTGAAACAAAGGGGTCTATAGTTCAAGTAAGGGAAAACAAGGATCTAATAGACAAACTTCAAACCCAGGAATTTTGGGATCATGCTGATATATTTGAATATGAGAAAGTAAGATTAGCTTTAAGAGACCTTATAAAACTTATAGATAGGGAGCAAAGAGGAATATATTACACTGATTTTAAAGACGAGGTAGTAGGAACTAGAGAGTCAAATCCTATATACAATGTTAACGAACTTGGAAACTATAAAAAACAAGTAGAACATTATCTTAAAGAGTATAAGGACAATTTACCTATATATAAATTAAGGAACAATGAAGAGCTAACAGAAAGCGATATAAAATTTTTTGAAAAAATACTTTGGGAAGAATTAGGTAGTAAAAAGGAATATGAAAAAACATATGGAGAAGAACCTTTATTAAAACTAGTTGCAAGTATAACAGGTATGGAAAGAGCTGTAGCTGAAAAAGAATTTTCTAAGTTTTTAAATGATGAAAGCTTAAATTCAAACCAGATAGATTTTGTAAATAATGTAGTAAACTATATAGTGAAAAATGGAAGTATAGGAAAAGAAGTACTAAGAACATATCCATTCAATAAAAATGGAGGAGTTAGTTCTATATTTAAAGATAAAATTAATATTGCTAAAGATATAGTCGCCATAATTGATAAGGTTAATGAAAGATTGATTGTATAAAATATGGTGTAATTTATAATAAATTTAATACAAAGAGTATTGCTTAAAAAGGAGAATAAATATGCAAAGGGTTGTAACATACCTATATCCAGAACATGAAAATGCTTCAAGTTTAAAAGTTTTTCAAGATAGAACAAACCAAATTAAAGCTTTTTATTTTACAAGGGACTATATTAAAAAAGTAGAAAGCTTAGAATCGGGCAAAAACTATGCTGTGTATTTTTTATTTGATAAAACGGAAGATGGAGAAATGACTAAGGTATATGTAGGTAAATCAACAAATGGAGCTAATAGGATGCAAAGTCATAACAATAATAAAATGTTTTGGTCCTTTTGTCTGATGTTTGTGACTGACAATGACACTTTTGATACCTTAACTATTGATTATATGGAATATTATTTTATAAGAAAGCTAGAAACAAGTGGCAGATATTTCTTAGAAAATAAGGTAATGAGAAATACAGAACCTAATGTGAGTATTTTTGATAAACCAACTGTGAACTCATATATAAATCAAATAGAATTTTTATTAAAGGCAGAAGGTATAAACTTTGAAGAGGAAAAAAGTAATTATTTAACAAAATTTTATTACCCGAGGTCTAAAAAATATAAAGCTAAGATATTTGTAAAGGATGGAGAATTTATATTATCAGAAGGATCAATTGTTAGTCCACCTATAGAATCCTCTAAAAATTGGAGTGATGAAGGAAAATTTTATAATAAATATATTAACTATATCAATGACTTTTTAGAAGATGATAAAATTGAAGACTGCGAAGGTAAATATAAAACACTAATCAATTTAACATTTACTAGTCCATCAGCAGTTGCCTCACTTATATCTGGTAGAGCTGAAAATGGATGGAAATTTTTTGATAAAATAGAAGAATTAAGAGAGTGAAATATTATAGAATATAGGAATATTTTAAAAAGAAAAGGTGTATAAAATGATAGTAGGATTTGATCCAATAATAGATAAGGATTGCCAAATACTAATCTTAGGAAGTATGCCAGGAGTAGATTCACTTAGAAAACAGGAATACTATGGTCATAGTAGAAATCAATTTTGGAAGATAATATTTTCCTTATATAATAGTGAGCCCATAGAAGATTATGAAGAAAAGAAAAAGTTTTTACTAGAAAAAGGTATAGCCCTTTGGGATGTCCTTAAAGGATGTCAAAGAGAAGGAAGTCTAGATTCAAATATAAAAAATTCAGAGGAGAATGACTTCCAAAGCTTTTTCAAGCAATATCCAAAGATAGAAAGGATCTACTTTAACGGTAAAAAAGCCGAGAAACTATATAGAAGGTTAGTTGTTAAAGATATGGGTGAAAACAATATGGAACTTATAGGCTTACCATCTACAAGTCCAGCCTATACGATAGGAATAAAAGAAAAGCTGAAGGATTGGGTAAAAATAATAGATTAGATAAGAGCTAGAAGTTCTTTCCTATTTTCAGTGGAAAGAACTTCTATGGTCACGGACTAGGAGGAAAACGAATGAAGATAATCCATTGTGCAGATCTCCATCTTGATTCCAAGATGGAGACAAACTTTTCAAGGGAGCAAGCCAAGGAAAGAAGATATGAGATCTTAGAGACATTTGAAAATATGATAGGATACGCACTTGATAATAATGTGGAAGTAATCTTGATAGCTGGTGATATGTTTGATACTCCGCAAAACCAGCAAAAGACAATAAAAAATAGGGTGATAGATTCTATCCGGGAGGCAAGTGCTATTGACTTTCTTTACTTGCAAGGAAACCATGACCATGATGATTTCTTTAAGGATATGGAAGACAAACCTGAAAATTTAAAACTATTTAGCAAGGAATGGACTAGCTTTAGGTACGGTGACATCCTTATATCTGGTCTTGAATTTGATAGGGACAAGCCTATAGACATATATTCCAAACTATCCTTAAATGAAAATGATTTTAATATAGTAAGTTTGCATGGACAAATATCACAATATGGATCGGATAAGGATGCTGAGCTTATTAATTTAGGCCAATTAGAAAACAAATATATAGACTATTTGGCTTTAGGACACATACATAGTTATAAAAAAGAAAAGCTTGACTACCGGGGTGTATATTCTTATTCAGGTTGTCTTGAGGGTAGAGGCTTTGATGAGTTTGGTGAAAAAGGTTTTGTTCTTTTAGATATAGTTGATAAGAAGCTTTTTACAGAATTTGTTTCCCTTGCAAAAAGAACCTTTCATAAGGTGGAGGTAGATATTTCAGGCTACACAGAAACAGTAGATATTAATAGTCTTATGGAGAAAGAACTATCACCTATTTCCAAGGATGATATTGTAAGATTAGTATTTACAGGTCAGCTAGATGAAGATACTGAGATAGATCTAGATTATATTGAAGAAAAGTTAAAAAATAGATATTATTTTTCACAAGTTTTAGATGAGACAGAGATAAAAATAGATTATTTAAAATATGAAAATGATATTTCCTTAAAGGGAGAGTTTATAAGAAGGGTTAAAGAGCTAGAGCTTAGCGACAAGGAAAAAGGAAAGATAATTAAAATGGGTATTAATGCCCTTGTAGGTAAAGAGGTGAGCTTGTGAAAGTAATAAATTGCTATGTTGAAAACTTTGGGAAGTTAAGTCAGTTTTCTTACAATTTTAATGATGGACTAAATATAATAGAAGAAGATAATGGATGGGGAAAAAGCACCTTGGCTGCTTTTATAAAGGCCATGTTCTATAGCTTAGAATACCACAGGGGTAAGAAACTTACTGATAGAAAGCTTTATTCTCCTTGGAATGAAAAGCAATTTGGAGGCTATCTTATCTTTGAAAAAGACGGGACAGAATATAAGATAGAAAGGTTTTTTGGTAGAACAAAAAAGTATGACACTGTCACAGTTTATAATATGTCAAGAAATACTGTCACTGATGAACTAGGAGACAATCCAGGTGAAGCTATATGGGGAGTAGACAGGGATTCTTATGAAAAAACAGCCTTTATTACCTTGGATGATTCAAGTCTCTTAAATGATATTATTTCAAGTAAGTTAGGAAATATAGAAGATCAGGAGGCTGACCTGGAAACTTCAACCCAAGCAATAGACTTGCTAGATAAAGAGCTGGTAAGAATAAAGGCTAGAAGAGGGAAAAATGGTCTTCTTGGAAAAAAAGAAAAAGTACTAACTGGCTTTAAAAAAGAATTAAGACAATATCAGGATAGTTTGAAAAGGATGGAAAAAACTGAAGGCTGGCTTGAAAAGGAAGAGAAAGAACTTAAAGAAGTAAATAAAAAAATAGGAGAGCTTGAAGAAGAGCAATCAAAACTAGTCTTGTATGAAAAAAAGCGACAATATATGGGTAAATTAAAGGATTTTGAAGATAAAAGTAAAGAATATGATAAGGAAAAGACTTTTTTTGAGGGTAAAAGTTTATCAAAGGAAGAACTCGATACTATAGAAGAAGAAAAAAATAAATGCTTAAACAAGCAGGAGCAGGCTAGTAAAATAAGCTTATCAGATAAAAAGAAAAAAGAATTACAAGAGCTTAAAGATAAATTTAGTGAAGATGAAACAAGTTTAAAAGAAATAGAAGATTATAATGAGAAAATAAGTAAGCTATCAAATAAAAAAATAGAACTTAAAAAATATATAGTATCAGATAGGGATAAAGTTAGCTTTAAAGAATTGGAAAAGAAGTATAAGTATATTGATATAGATAGGGATACAATGGATGGATACTTGGATGATTTCAATCAAGTTTCTGAATTAATAGAAGATGAAAACAAAATTAAAAACGAAATAGAAGAATTAAAGCAAGAAAAAAGGAGTAGAAAAGAAGATAAATCAAAGAAAAGTCCAATGCTTTTTATTGGCTTAAGTATTTTTACTTTTGGGCTTATACTACTAGCTATAGTTTTTATTTTAGGGCTTATAACGACACTTGCAGGGGCTACTATAATAGTGTATTCTTTTATGCAAAAATCAAAGGATAAAAAAGAAGACAGCTATATTAAAAGAGAAGATACAATTGAAAATTTAAAGAAAAATTCACTAGAAGTTGAAAGAAAAAGAAAGGAAATGGAATCAGGATATCTTTCTTTCATAGAATTGATAGATGCAAAGCCTCTGAATCTAGCCTCTCTTTTAGCAAATAGTAAAGTTGATATTATAGAATACAATAGATTAAAGGATATTATAGAAGAAAATATACTTGAAAAAGAAAAGTTAGATAGTGAAATTTCAAATTTGAAAATGGAAATAGAGACTTATTTAAAGAAGTACTATAGTCATATAGAAGGTAGTGACTATAATAAAATTTTATCAGATTTAAGAGATGATTTATATAACTTTAAAGAACTTTTTAAAGCAGAAAATTCTTATAAAGAAATAATAAAAAGTAGGGAAGAAGCAAAAGAGATACTAGAAGAAAAACTAGGATATTATTATAAAGACTTTCCTGATGATATAAATTATGCAGTTGAAGAATTAAAAAATAAATACTATAGTTTACAAAGAGCTAAGGATAGATTGGATGAGGCTAAAGAAAGGAAGGAAAGCTTTAAGGGTGAAAATGATATAGCAGACCTAGATAAGCTTAATCTAGAAGACGAGGCTGATGAAGAGAAGGTAGCTTATTTAAGTAAGGAGAAAAAAGACTTAAATGAAGAAGCAAATGAGCTTATCAAAAAGATTGAAGGACATAAAAAAGATATAAATAATTTTATTGCAGAAGTGGATAAGATAGAGGATATAGAGTCTGAAATTGTACAGACAGAAAAAGATATTGAAAGATTAAAAAAAGAACATAATTTATTAAATTTAACCAAAGAATGTATGGTTGAAGCAAAAGAAAATTTGGCAGAAAAGTATATGGGTCATATGTCTTCTAATTTTAAAAAATATCTTGGTAAATTAAATAATGGTAAGACAGAGAAATATCAAATAGATATTAATTTAGATATAAAAGTGGAAGATGGTGGAAAGCTTTACAAGGAAAACCAATTAAGTAGTGGAATGAAAGATTTGGTTCAATTATGCCTTAGAATGGCCTTGGTAGAGTCTATATATAAAGATGTAGATAATCCAATATTAGTTTTAGATGATCCCTTTATAAACTTAGATAATAATAGGCTACAAAATGCTATAGATTTATTAAAGGAAATAAGCTTAGACTATCAAATAATATATTTTATATGTCATAGCAGTAGAAATGTTTAGAGGGTTAGTTAATGACCCCTTTGACTTGAATGAATAAGAAAGTTATAAAGATAACTTTCTTGAGGAAGTTTTAAATAGATTTATTTATATAGTTTAACTTTAACATATGGAAATAGTTAAATAATAATGATATAGTTGATAGTAAGA
>NZ_JBQDAA010000115.1:0-7597 GCF_052089545.1 Tissierella sp.
TGGAGTAATAACTTTAACATCAAAAAAAATTAAAAAATATATTAAATTTTTAATAATTTATTATAATATATTAATTATAATCTTTTAATGGATAATTAATCTGAGATTCTAAAGCCTGATTTAAAAGCTCTTGATTTGAATGCTTCTTCGTAATCTTTTAACTCATATAAATCAATCTTTGGAAATTTAATTAAGCCTAATTTTAATAACTGTAGTGCTGGTTCAAATGGACCACATCTACTTCCTTTAATAGTAATTTCATTTACTACAAAGTTACTGATATCTACTTCTGTTTTTCCTGCATAGGTAGTCTTAATAATAATGGTGCCTTTCTTACGCACTATTTTTTGTGCGCTTACTATTCCAGAAGGTGATCCTGAAGCGTCTATAACTACTTCATAGCTTTCTTCTAGCTTTGTTGTTGCCTTGCCAAAATCAGTAAATAAACTTAATTTTTCGTCATGCCTACCAACAACTGTAAGATCAGCTCCTGTTAAATATACTACTTGAGCTATCATAAATGCCAGACGTCCATCTCCTATAATAGCAACACTTGTAGAAGGTTTAATATGAACTTGTTCTTTAATTTCCAATGCAGCTGCAAGCGGTTCAGTAAATATGGCAACTTCAGAGGGAAGGTTTTCCGGAACTATATGGATCAGTCTATTTTTTATAACTATATATTCTGCGAAACATCCATCTTTGCCAGATATTCCTACAACTTTTCTTGACGTGCAATGACTAGGTCGTCCAGTTTTACAGTAGATACACTTTCCACAATTTTCATTGATTTCACCTACAACCCTTTTACCTATTAAGCTTTGGTTATTAGACTCTACAACCCTTCCTACAAACTCATGACCTAATACTCCTTTAAAGTCTGGTCTATAGCCCTTTAATATCTCTTTGTCAGTATTGCATATGGAAGAAATAATAACTTCAATTAAAGATTCATCATCTTCAATAATTGGTATTGGATAATCTTCCACATACTGAAGGCTTTTATCATAATATAGTGCTTTCATATAATTTCCTCCCTTCTTTTAAGCTCCTATCTTCATTATAATTCAATATTAACCTCTTATCAATAGATTATTAATCCTTTAAAGCTCAATTATAGTCTAAATTTTAAGAATAAACATATATTTTATCTATATTAGAAGTAAATACCCGAAATATCAAGATTAACTCTTATAAATTAAATTGCTCTTGATCTTCTCCTTTGATATCATATATGAACAGTATTGTATAAACTAAATTTACAAATAAAAATTGGAGGGAGCTTAAGTATGGGTATGATGGAACTATCATCACAGATAACATTTTTATATTTTGATAAACTGGATGAAGCAAGATCGTTTTTTGAAAACACTCTAGAACTGGAAAAAGTATATGATCCTAAATGGGCATGTGTATGGAGAATAGGAAAAGATTCTTTTATCGGTGGAGTAGATGTAAATCAGGGGTCTATAGAGGTAGAACATCGAGACGGAGTACTAATAAGTCTGACTGTTAAAAACATAGAAGAAGTATATGAAAAGTTAAAATCTTACAATCTAAAAGATCTAACTAATATCAAGTTTTTCGAAGATATAAAATTAAAATCATTTTTATTTACAGGGCCAGAAGGATATAAATTTGAAATACAACAATTTATGACCGAAGAATTAAGCGAATTGTTTTAATATTTAAATATAAAAGCTAGTATCCCGAAATAAATATATTGTTTTCATAAAAGTGCTATCTTTATAAGATTATAAAGATAGCACTTTTATTTTATCTTTTTTCAATTATCTCCACTTTCAAACTGCCTCTAGAGTATGGATTACATATCTTGACGAAAGATTATATACTTTAGTTATTATCTACTCCTATTTATTATCGTATTTATGTTCAACACCTTCTAAGCTTAGTAGCCAACTTTTTCTATCTAAGCCTCCTCCAAAACCAACTAAGGCACCACCGGCACCAATTACCCTATGTCAAGGTACAAAGTAGGAAATTGGATTGTGATGATTAGCTTGTCCAACTGCCCTAGGTCCTTTAGGTTTTCCTATCTGTGAAGCTATTTGCCCGTAAGTTCTCGTTTGACCATAAGGTATAGTTTGTAGGGCCTCCCATACTTTTTTTCTAAAATTTGTCCCAATTAAATTTAATGGCACATCTAATATCTTGCTTTCACCTGAAAAGTAAGATATTAATTGTGCCTTTGATTTTTCTATTATCTCATTGTCACCTTCTTTTAAAGTATGTTCTGGCAAATATTTAATAAGCCATTCTTTCATCTTTGAACCATCTTGCCTAGGACTATTACAATATACTAGACCTTCATCTGTAGCAGCTAAATAAATCACGCCTATTGGAGAATCAAGTTTATCCCAATAACAAATCATAATATTCATCTCCTATCTTTATACTAAGTTTATTTCCAATTTATAATAAACCTACTTCTATATTTATAGGTTTTTTATCTAATTCTAAAAGTTCATCTTCCCAATTAATTCTATAAAATCTACTTGGATATTTAATATGCTTTATATTATCAAATATACTATCCAAAAGTTTAATCTTCATATTCAACTTCATCAAAACCTTATGATATAATACATGTATTATATCATAAGCATACATATATTAATTTAAAATCCCTATTCACTATCTAAATATATTTTTATTAAAAACTTTCTAGAAACCCTTAAACAGTTTAGCTAATATCTCTTTTGTTTATCACTTATTATACTGGGTATTGATTTAATATAAGCATATAATGCAATTAAGATATACAATATAAACTGTTAGTAACGTTTAAAATTTTTAAGTTTTCTTAAAACCTTCACCTACTGCCTCATACATTTCAGCAATCATAACAAAAGCCCTAGGGTCAATTTCTTTTACTATATCCTTAACTCTAGTAAATTGTGATCTAGGAACTACACATAAAAGTACCTCTTTGTCTTTTTTGCTATACATACCCCTACCCTTTAGTGATGTAACTCCTCTATTTAATTCCTTCATAAGTATATCTGCAATTTCATCTGGTTTATCTGTAATTATATAAAATCCTTTTAAGTATCCAATACCTTCTAAAACTGTATCAATTACTTTTACTGAAACATACAAAGCTATTACAGAATAAAGGGCAGTTTCTATTTGTTTTTCTACTAATCCTGAAAATATAACTACTGCTAGGTCTATTACAAGCATAAAATTAGCTATACTAAGTCCTGGAAACTTTTTATTTAGCATTGCTCCTCCTATATCTGACCCACCAGTTGTTCCTTCAAATTTAAATACCAAACCTAGCCCAGTCCCTGTCAATACCCCACCAAATAAAGCTGAAAGTAAAAGATCGTGAGTAAGAGGAATTATCGGTAAATATTTTAAGGCAATTGACACTATTAAAGTAGCATAGGCCGTTCTAATCGCTCTAGTTTTCCCCAAGTATTTTGCTCCAAATATAAATAAGGGAATATTAACTAGCAAATTTGTTATATAAATTGGCACATCAGTGAGCGTTTCTATTACTATTGCAAATCCTGTTACCCCTCCAGGTGCTATAGTATTAGGAGCTAGAAAGTACTGAAGCCCAGTTGCTAATATCACTGAACCTATAGCTATTACTATGTAAGAAAATAGGGTCACATACCATTTTTCATCGTGTTTCATATAACCATCCTTTCATTATTTAATTATTAGGACATTTATAAATACGTCCAATCCATTTTCAAAAATTTAAAATATAAAAGCAAAGCGTCTTGCCTTTATAAAAAGCAAGACCTTTTATCTTAATTTCCTTTTGTATCCTTAGCTATTTTATCATGTTTTTCTTTTAATTCAATTAAAAGTTCATATGCATTTCTTTTATTTCTAGCTGTAGAATTATATCTTCCAAAAAGTAATAATTGATGATGGGCATCAGCCCATCTATTTCTTGGAATTATATCCATAAGTTTTTTTTCAATTTGAAGTACAGAATCTTTTTCATCTGCCCATCCTAATCTTTTTGCTACCCTAGAAACATGTGTATCTACTGCAATAGCTGGGGTATTAAAAGCTTCAGCCAATACAACATTTGCTGTTTTTCTTCCAACCCCTGGAAGTGTTATTAACTCTTTTCTTGTTCCAGGAACTTCTCCATCAAATTCATTTACTAGCTTTTTAGATGCTTCAATAATAAATTTAGACTTGTTTTTATATAAACCTATACTGTTTAAAAGTTTCATAACATCTTCTTTGTTTGCCTTTGCTAAGCTATAAGGATCTGGGTAAGCTTCAAACAAAGCAGGTGTAACTTTGTTTACAGATATGTCTGTGGCTTGAGCCGATAAAATAACTGCAATTAATAAACTAAAGGTATCTTTATAATTTAATTCAGATTTGGGACTTGGATATTCAAAAGATAAAACATCTAATACTTCTTCTACCGTCATTTCCACATGATTGCCTCCTTAAATTTATTGTAACTAATGCTAAGATAACTACTATATCTATATTCATATAATCATCCTCTAAGCATAACATATATAACTTTTACCCTCATATATTCCTATTAATCTTTATAGATTTTCTATCTATAAAGATTAATAGGAACCCTTCTTTAAAACTATTCATTTAAACTTTTTACATTTTTAACTTATATTTTAAAGTAATAGTTATTAATTTTAAAATTTTTCTAGCCAAGTATATAAAATATCTCCAATATATTTTGAATCTTCCTTATTACCAGCCAGATGATCTATATCTTTTAAAGTAACAAATTTTTTTGGGGACTTAACTAGGTTAAATAGTTTGATCCCTTCTTTATAAGGCACTGTTTTATCTTTATTTGAATGAAAGATAATTATTTCTTTATTAAATTCTTTAATAATTTTTTCAGAACTTTTATTTTGTAAATCTTTTAAATAATCTAGTCCAAAGTTAATATTTCTTCCTGCTAGGTTAACAACTACCTTATCTTTTTTCTTTAACTGTTTTTCATAATTCGAGAAAATTTTAATTAGATTATTAAAATCTGCTGGACTTCCAACAGTTATAACACCCTTAACAAATTCTAGCATATTAGAAGCTTTTATCGATACTAAGCCCCCAAGTGAATGCCCAAATAAATAGCTAGGCTTTTTATATTTTTCAGATATATAATCATAAATTGCCACTAAATCTTCAACATTGGTAGAAAAGCTAGTCTTAGCAAAATCACCTTCACTGTTTCCAAGCCCCATAACATCATATCTTACAACACCATAACCACTTTCTACAAGAATTTTTGAAATATTATTGTATAATTTGTATAGCTTTGAACAAGTAAAACAATGGCTAATAATAATAAAATCCTTAGTATTATTTTCAGGCATTTCTATAATTGCAGACAAATTCTTATCATATTTATTTTTAATATTTACTCTTTGTTGCATTTTAAAACATCCCCTTTATACTTTTTCATATTATGATGGTTACTTAAAACTTGTATTTTAAAAATTATTATACACTTTACTATAAATTTATATCTTTTTTACCCCAATATATAATATACCTATTATTATAAAATTAACTCAAGACTTAGAAGACCCTCTAGCAGAAGCAGTGCTGAAATCAAGAAAAAAGATAAAAGTTTATTAAAAAGCTATGATTTGTCACAACAAATCATAGCTTTTCTTATAATAATTTTATAATTATTTTTTAACTTATAAAGTTTTGTATATATACTGAAGATGATTTTGAATCTTTATCTCATTCACTTGGCCTATAATAACACTTTCTTGATATTCTTTTTTTATAATTTCAGTTAAAGTTTTTGTAGCATATTCTACCGCTTTTTTAAGATCTTGTTCTTTTGTATATTTACCTATTATCAAAGAAGTAAATATATCTCCAGCTCCTCCTACTCTAACTGGTACATAATCAATCTTCACTCTAAAAATATCTTCATTCTTAGAATATCCATATACATAATATTCATTTCCCATATGTACAGATGTGATAATAGCAGATTTAACTCCTCTACCTCTTGCTTTTTCTAGCCAAGCTACTAATTGAGAATGTTCTAATCTTTCTGGATCAGGATAATCTCTTCCAACTATTAAACTAAACTCTGTAAGATTAGGTATTATTATATCAGCTTCCAAAGCCATTAATCTTGAAGCTTCTATCAAGTCCATTGATAAACCTGAATATAATTTACCATCATCCCCCATTATAGGATCAGAAATTACTAAAGGTTTTTTATCATGATATTTAATAATATCTTTAATAGTATCTACTTGATTTGTATTCATAACTATACCAGTAGTTATTATATCAAACTGAAAATTTAACTCTTTCCATGTATTTTTACTATTTTCCATGAAATCTGTAAGTTCTTCTACAACTGCCTTTCCATGGTCGAAATTATTAGATATCATAGCAGTTGGTAGATAAGAAGCATTGGCCTCCATTGTATTTAAAATTGGAATCATAGCAGACAAGGCAACTTTTCCCACACCTACAAAATCTGAAACTAATAAAATTTTATTTTCTTTCATAAACCTACCTCCAAAATAACATTATATATTTTCTTAAGTTTTTATCAATTCTACACACCCAATCAGTATATCATATATATTATAAGTTAGGAAAACATAAAAACATTTTAGTCTCTTAAGTTAAGAGACTAAAATGTTTTTATTAATATATTTTTTCAATCTTATATCAATTATTATTTTTCATCTTTGCAAAAGCAACATATGATAAGATCATTTGTATGATAACAAACATGAAATACATGATAAAAAGTAATATTGATACACTATAAAGTATTGCACCTACCAAAACAAAGGCCCTATTATTTAAAAAATAACCTAAGATATTAAAAATCAGTCCAATTCCAACTGTCAACATATGTGGTAGTACTAAGGCTGTAGCTATTGCAGCTCCTGCTTGTTCCGAACTTGTACCATCTCCTATGCCTTCGCCAAAGTAAGTTATTAAATAAATTACATATAATAATGATAAAACCCAGGAAATTAATGCTAGTTTATTCTTTTTCTTTTTAATCGTTTGTGTTTGATCGCTCATATAAACCTCCCTTATATATTATTTATGTTTAAAAAATTTAGATCCACTTATATTCTCTTCAATCTCTACTAAAAAGTCTTCCCCTTCTGCTACTAAAAAAGCTTGTTTTATATCAACTCTTCCACCAGGATATAAGTCAGTGTATTCATTTTCTTCATATTTCTCTGCCAAGCTTGTATAAGCAAATGGAGATTTTCTACCATCTTCTGAAACACTAGCTATTTCAAAGCTAGTTTTATATGGATTATCTTCGTCACCTTCAATCAATTCAACAGTGATATCTGCTACTGCAAAGATATATCCTTCTTCTACATCTTCTAAAGCATCAGAACCAAAATAGATCATTTCTAAAGCTTCTTCTCCTTCATATACCTTATTAAGCGTTACATTTGCTAATCCTTCTAATGCATCCCAATCATCAATATCAGGATAAAATTTGACTTCCCATTCAACACTCTCCCCTACATTAATAGGATTTGAACGTATTCCTTTTTCTTCCTTTTCCTCTTTTTTAGCTTCTGAATTTTCTTTTTCAACATTATTAGTA
>NZ_JBQDAA010000116.1:0-7526 GCF_052089545.1 Tissierella sp.
AGACCTGTTCTAGGATATGTTAAAGGTGATAAATATACATTGGCTATAGATGCTGGAAATTCAAAAAAACATGTAAATGAATTCTATGATTCTATAGAAAAATTAGGATTTAAAGAACCTGATTATACAGTTATAACACATTGGCATTGGGACCATACATTTGGTATGCATGCCATTTCAGGAAAATCAATTGCATGTGATTATACAAATAAGAAATTACTTGAAATGACTAAATGGGATTGGTCTGATGAAGATATGGAGAATCGCTTAAAATCTGGGGTTGAGATTGAGTTTTGTGATAAACATATTAAGTTAGAGTATGAGGATAGAAATGATATTAAAATGGTAACAAGCGATATAATATTTGAGAAAAACCTAATCATTGATTTAGGTGGTGTTCATTGTATCTTAATGCAAGTTATGGCCCCTCATTCACCTGATTCAGTTTTGGTTTATATACCAGAAGAAAAAGTGCTTTTTGTTGGAGATGCCGATTGTGAAGATTTTTATCATGGAAATGGAAAATATGATAAACAAAAATTAGAATCATTTATTGATATTATAGAAAATATTGACTTCGATAAATATGTTATAGGTCATAGCAATTTTGAAACTAAAGAAGTTGCTTTAAATTATTTGAAGGATGCATTAAATAAAATTTCATAAGAAATTTGTTCTTATTTATTGTTTATAGCAAGAATGGAAAAGAAATATAGTTTGAGAAGATATATATTATAATTACCATGTGGAACAAAGAAGGTGAATAAATTGGAATCAAAATCTATTATATTTGATAGCCTAAAATATATCGAAAAAAATATTAATGAACCTATAGTTTTAGAAGATATTGCTAAAAATGCTGGTTACTCATTATATTATTTTTCAAGAATGTTTAAAAATGAAATCGGATTATCAGTTATGGAATATGTAAAGGAACGAAGGTTAATTAAAGCTTCAGAAGAAATAATAATATGCATCTGATCCTGAAGTGGTTAGATACATGGAATTAAGACCTAATAAAATAGAAGATACCAAATTACTTATTGATAAAGCCATTCAAAATAAAAAAGACAAAGAAAGAAATCAATATATCTAGTCCAACAAATGCAGAAGGCTGGCTAGGATATTGTTTTAATAAAAATTATTGGGGAAAAGGATATGGAACTGAAACAGAAAGAGCATTAGTGAAATATGGATTTAATAAACTGAATTTACATAGAATATATGCCACTTGTGATCCTGAAAATATTGGTTCATTAAATATATTAAAGAAAATTGGAATGAAAAAAGAAGGTCACTTAATAGAAAACAAGTGGCAAAAAGGAAAATGGCGTGATTCTTATGTATATGCAATTCTTGAATATGAATAGGGGTATGAAGTTTGCACAACTGTTTTTGAAAATGATGAAATTTATAATTGATTATTAAACCATAAGAAAGATTAATTAGTAGCTTATGAGTATAATGTATATATTTCACATCATCAAATATAGCAATCATTGTATACTCTAAAGAACAAATTAGTATACTTTACTAACCTCTTTAGTGGACACGAATTATTACAAACTGGAGGATAAAATGAAGAAATCAATTGATAGTATTACAAACTTTATTTTTATGGAAGATGAAATAGAGCCTGCAGATATAATATTAATACCAGGAGGAAGTCATAGACATTTAATGGAGCAAGCCGCAAATTTGTATCATAGAGGCTTAGCAAAATATATATTACCTTCTGGATCATTTAATAAAAAAATACCACAATATGAATCAGAATGGGAATTCTTACGCAATATAGGAGTAGAATTGGGAGTACCTGAAGATGTAATTTTAAAAGAAAATAAAGCAACAAATACATTTGAAAATGCACAATTTTCTTATGAAGTTATAAAAAAACATAGAATTAAAGTAGATAAAGTAATCTTAGTTTGTAAAACATTCCATGCAAGACGTGCTTATTTAACATATAAAATAAAATTCCCATCATCAGTTAAATTTTTTGTTTCACCTGTCATAGATGGAAAAGATATTCGAAATGATAATTGGTATTTAGATGTAAATAAATCAAGTATAGTTATGAATGAGGTAATAAAGATAGGAAGATATTTTGAAAAACACATACCTAATTTAAGTGAGAATAATGAATAATGTATTTGATTTTATCTTTAGTTTTCTGTAATTATAGTAAAAGTAAGAAATAAGTTTTTAATTAAATGTATCTGAGATGTTAAAGTTATATAAACTAGATTTCTAATGTAACTTTTCGGTAAAAAAATAAGAGGAGTATATATAATGAATTATAAAAAGTTAAAAGAAGAATGGAAGAAAGAAGAACAACATACATTTAAGGGCTGGGATTTTTCACATATTGATGATAGATATGATAGTGAAGAACTCCCTTGGGTTTATAAAGAAATCATATTAAATCACCTCAAACCATCTGATAAATTATTAGATATGGGCACAGGTGGTGGAGAATTTTTATTAACTCTGAATCATACTTATGAATTAACTAGTGTTACAGAAGCCTACCCACCTAATGTAGAATTATGTAAAAAGGAATTATCTCCCATGGGAATAGAAGTAAAGCAAGTAATAGAAGATAGTAATATCCCTTATTCGAATGATAAATTTGATATTGTAATTAATAAACATGAATCTTTTGATGTTAAAGAAGTGAAAAGAATATTAAAAAAAGATGGTTTTTTCATAACACAACAGGTCGGTGGAAAAAATAATAATGATTTATCAAGTAAATTAATTGATAATTTAGAAATTAAGGATTCAAAGCATAATCTAGAAAATAATATTAAATTATTAAAAGAGGCGGGTTTTGAAATATTATATACTAATGAATATTTTCCAAAAAATAAGTTCTATGACATAGGAGCTTTAGTTTATTTTGCTAAGATAATTGAATGGGAATTTCCTAACTTTTCTGTAGATTCATGTTTTGATAGTTTATGTAAGTTACAAAAAGAGTTAGAGGACAAAGGTTATGTTACGGGTACAGAGCATCGTTTTATTATAGTTGCAAAAAAGAAATAAAAATATAAATATTTGAAGGGGAAATATTATGGAGCAATATTTTATAAAGATAGAAAGTACTAATGTTAGAATTAGTGAGTGGGGGAATACCAATAATCCTACAATCATTTGTATTCATGGTCTTGGGAGTACAAGTCTAAGTTTTATAGAATTAGGGGAAATGCTAAAAGATAAGTATCATATTATTTCTATTGATTTACCAGGACATGGTAAAACCACACCCTTTAAAAGTGATGAAGAATATGAAATGTTAAATTTAAGCAGATGGTTAGATAAAGTAATAGAAAAGATTGAAGAAAATAATTTTTACTTGTTAGCACATTCATGGGGGGCAGATATTGCACTTCATTATGCATCTAAATATGTACATAAAATAAAAAAACTAATATTATTAGATGGTGGATATTATATAAAGAAAGAAATATATGAGTTTTTTTCTGACAAACTTATAAATGGAAATTTAGAATATACCTCTATTTGTTCATTACAGGATGAGATAGATTATTATTATAAAGATTTTGATGAGTATGTTTTTAATAACTTACAAGATCATATTGAAGTTGAAAAGAATAATTATATGCGTTGGTCCCCCTTATTAGAGAAAGCAGCAAAAGATTTAGTAATAAAAGAAGATGGTAAATACAAATATCATTCAAAAGGGATTACTGCAAGAGGAGCTATTAAAGGCATGTATAATTCTCCACCAAATCTTATTTATGATAAATTACCTAAAGATATACTATTATTACAATGTACCATGGATTCAAGGGAATATTGGAATGATTTAAGAAACGTTTTATGTAATAATTTTAAAGAAAATACTAATGCCACTGTAAAGAAAATTAAAAGATCTTCTCATATGATACATTGGGATAATCCTAATGATATATTTTATGAGATTGTAGAGTGGTTTAAATAAATTAATGTTTTATTTAGGAGGAAATATATGAGTCAGGTAACTAATACTAGAAACTTTTATAATAACTATGCTTCAAAAGAATGGGATAGATTAGATAAAACCGCATATGATAAGTTGAATTATTTATTACATATGGATTTTGTTTCTGAATATTTGAAGGAAGGTATAGATATATTTGATGTAGGTTGTGGTGCAGGAAGATTTAGCGTGGAATTTACAAAAATGAATTGTAAAGTTCACCTATTAGATATCTCAGATGAACAATTGAAAATAGCAAGAAGTAAAATTAATGAATATGGAGTAATTGATAACTTAAAATCAAGTGTTAGAGGAAACATAGAAAATATGAATATCATAGAAGATAATAAATTTGATCTTACAGTATGTTATGGTGCTCCTTTGAATTATTTATATGATAACTATCAAGAAGGAATCAAAGAATTATACCGAGTTACTAAACCAGGAGGTAATATAGTAGCAAGTGTAAATAGTAGACTAGGTGTTATAAGAATGGTATTAGGAAAAGAAAAATTTGATATAAATGAATTTATGGGTAGACCTGATTATTGGTTTATAGATAGTGTTGTAGACAGAGGAGATTTGCCTGAGCATCCAGAAGTTTCTCATCCTCCAAGACATATGTTTAATGCTCAAGAACTAAAGAAACTTTTTAAAGAGATTGGATTTAAAGATATAGAACTAGCAAGTAGCCCTAGTGTAATTTCTGGATTAAGAACTAAAGCAGATAAATTATATGAAAATGAAACAGCATGGAAAACTATGGTTGATATTGAACTTAAATCATATAAGAATGAGTATTTGGCTGATAGTGGAGAATTTTTAATGATTAGAGCAACAAAATAATAAAATTAGTTGTAAGAGGAAGGGTTAACTATGATAGGAATTATTGCAGCAATAGATGAAGAGATTAATTTTTTTATAAAAAATACTAATGTAATAGAAACTATTAAAGATAATAATGTTGTTTTTTATCATTTAAGGAAAGAGAATAAGGATATTATTTTAGCAAAATCAGGAGCTGGAAAAGTTAATGCTAGTATGACCGCAACAAAAATGATTGATAAATATAATCCTGAATTAATAATTAATACAGGAATAGCGGGAGGACTAAAACCTGCAGAAGTAGGTAACTTTGTAATAGGAAATAAACTGGTATATTATGATGTAAACATGTCTTCTCATAGAAGTAAACATCAACATGGTAAAGTGCGAGGTCTGCCATTAGAATATAAATCTGACAGTACTTTAGTAGCTAAATTTCATAAGTTTTTTAATGAAAGAAAAATACCAAATCTTGTAGGAACTATTGCAACAGGAGATTATTTTGTTAAAAGTAGTACATATTTAGAAAATATAAGTAAAGAAGTAACGAATATTTTAGCAGTTGACATGGAATCAGCAGCAATTGCACAAGTATGTTATTTGCACAACATTCCATTTTTATCTATAAGAGCTATATCTGATATAATTACGATAAATTATAAAGATGAAGAATTTGCACTTAATATTAAAAATGTCTGTGGTGAATTGGGAAAGCAGATTTTGGAATATATTTGTAGTATATAAATAGTATAAATATAATATTCAAAGAATAGGAGACTAAAAAATGGAACTAAGGATTTGTGATAGCAAGTATAAAGATATTGTATCACCTATGATTGTAGAATTAATGAATTATCATCGTAAATTAACTAAAGCACCTGAGGAATACTGGTGTACAATCGAGAAAGGTGAGCAAACATTTAACTCATGGTTAAAAGAAGGAAACATTTATTTAGCTATGGAAGATAGAGACGTTATTGGTTTCTTTTATTTAGAATTTGGTGGAGATAACGCTGCATGGCTTGAAGATTTATATATTCTTAAAAAATATAGGAAAAAAGGATTAGGGAAAAAAGCTATGTCTCTTCTTGATAATATGTTGATTAATGAAAATGTTACTGCATTATTTGTAGATGTAATACCTCGAAATATTAGTGCAATAGAGTTTTATAGAGAAATTGGATTCGATCATTTGAATATGATCCAGTTAAGAAAGAATTATGATTCAAGATTAAATAAAAAAGATTCAGTAGAAATATTAGGTTATAATTTTAAGAAGTATTAATTACTTTATAAATGAAAATTAATGGGGGATTTGATGAAAAGATTTTTAATTTCAATATTAATTTTATTTTAATTATTAATTGGATGTAACAATGAAAACATAGAACAATCCTCATCTAGTGAAGATGAATTGGTAAAAGAATATTTAAAAGAAAATCATAGTAAGATAGACTTAAAAGATGAAAATAGATTTAAAGATTTAGAAATTATAGATTCAGATTTAAAAGGAAAAGAGGTATTCTTTACAGCAGAAATTCATGGGGTTAAAGCTAATGCAGAATTAGAAATGAAGTTTTTAAAATACTTTAAAGAAAAAACAGATTTCAAATATTATTTATTAGAAAACTCTTATAGTAATGCCTATTTTATAAATAAATATTTAGAAACAGGCGATATTCAAATATTAGAAGAAATATATGAGCCACTTAAAGGTACATTTGCATGGAATAAAAGTAATTATAATCAGTTTAAAAATTTATATGAATATAATAAGAGCTTACCGGAATCTAAAAAAATTAAGGTGCTAGGTGTAGATATAGAGCATTCAACAGATAATGCATATAGATTCTTATTAGATATTTTACCTGAAAAAGAAGTTCCGGATGAAATAAAAGAAAATATAGAAAATATTCAAAATACATTTGAGAAAATAGATAATCCTAGAGATCAAGTAGCATATGAATCTTCACTAGAATTACAAAAAGATATATTGGAAAAAGAAAGCATTTATAAAAAATATCTTGGAGAAGATTTTTTTGGGTTTGAATTTGTAAATAAAAATGTAATATATGCATTTGAAGCTTATAAATATCAAGATGATTATTTTAATTGGAATAATACTAGAGATAAAATGATTTATAAAAATTTTGAAGCTGTTAGAGAACAATTACCTAAAGGAAAATATTATGGACAATGGGGAATGAATCATACTTATCAAAGTGAAGAAAATCATTTAAACTGGTTTGGTTCATATTTAAATCAAGAAGAATCAGAATTTAAAGATAAAGTATTAACTATAATATATAATTATGATAATTGTAATCAGATGAATATTTCAAAAGACAGAAGCTATGAAGAACATAAGTTTAATCTTATTTTTCCGGAAATTAAACAAACAAATGATTTAATAGATAATAATATAACTATATATAAATTAAATAGTAAGGGAACACCTTTTTCTGATATAAAAATGTCTTCCGATTTCAATAATGAAAAATTAGAAAAAAACATGTTAGAATTTTTTCAATATATTGTTGCTATAAAAAACTCTGAATCAACTGAACCACTTAGAAATAGAGAAACAGAATGAAAATATGTTAATAATAATATTAAATAATCTCTTGAATAAACTTATTTAAGAGATTATTTTTTTATAGTATATATCCAATAAACAAGATATATGCTATACTAATAAAATAAACATATTGTAGAA
>NZ_JBQDAA010000117.1:0-7483 GCF_052089545.1 Tissierella sp.
TTTAAAGCTGAATCCATTTCCCTCACCAGTATACTTATTGTAAGGCTCTACAGTATCTTTTAAGCCTCCCACTTCCCTAACTACTGGAATAGTACCATATCTAAGAGAAATGAGCTGAGATATGCCACACGGCTCCGACATAGATGGCATTAGGAATATGTCACTTCCTCCATATATAAGATGAGCCTCTGCTTCATTAAAGTAAACCCTTGCAGCCATTTTTTCAGGATATTTATTTTGGAAGTAGGAAAACATATTTTCATATTCCTTATCTCCCGTTCCAAGCATTACAAATTGTATATCTTCTTGGAGGAGCTCATCTAATATTCTAGATACTAAGTCCAGTCCCTTCATTTCGACTAATCTACTTACCATAGATACTAGGGGTACACTATCATCTACTGGAAGTCCATACTTCTTTTGTAGTGCTCTTTTGTTTTTTCTTTTTTCTTTTATTGTTTTACAATCATAATTTTTTACTAATTCTTTGTCTGTTTTTGGATTGTATACTTCATAATCTATACCATTTACTATGCCTCTAAGTTTTCCTTCATGCTGTTTTATAATACCTTCTAAAGTTTCTCCAAAGAATGGATATTTTATTTCTTCGGCATAGGATTGAGATACTGTAGTTAAGATATTACTATATACTATTCCCGCTTTCATCATATTTATATTATCAAAATATTTTACTCCATCTTCGTGGTAATAGTATTTTTTAGAAAGGCCTGCCACATCTTCTAAGATTGACTCTGGAAATACTCCTTGATATTTTAGGTTGTGCATAGTGTGAACAGTTTTCATATCTCCATAAAAACTATCTCCCCTAGCAAAATCTTCCCTATAAAGAGGTGTAAATCCTGCGTGCCAGTCGTTACTGTGTAGTATATCCGCTTTAAAATCTAAAAACTTAGGTAGTTGGGTTGCTGCTTTAGAGAAAAATATAAATCTTTCTCCATCATCTAGTTCTCCATATATATTATCTCTTTTAAAATAATATTCACTATCTATAAAATAATATATTACATTTTTATATTTATAGGAAAAAACACCTGCGTACTGGTGTCTAAATCCAAGATCTACATAAAAATATCCAATATATTTCATTTCTTTTTTATATTCTGCCGGTATTTTAGAATAAAGAGGCATAACAACTCTTATGTCAACACCCATTGTTTTAAGATAAGTAGGAAGGCTTCCCGCTACATCAGCAAGCCCTCCTGTTTTTAAAAACGGAACAGATTCGGATGTTATATAAAGTACCTTCATTTTTTATTCATCCTTTCCTATTCTTTGGTTTTTTTCTACTACATAAGGCATAGATGAGTTTCCTGCTATCCTAGCATTAGATTCTATGCATGTATATTTGTCTAGTATAGAGTTTACAACTACAGCTCCTGGTAAGATTTCAGATTTTTGCATGACTATAGAGTTTCTAATGGTTACTCCTTGGCCTATTTTTACTCCTCTAAATATTATAGAATTTTCTACATTTCCCTCTACAATGCATCCATTGGCTACAATAGAATTTTGAACTTTGGAGTCTTTACCATACCAAGTGGAAGGTTCATCTTTTGACTTAGTAAATACAAGTCCATTTTCATAAAATCTTTCCTTAGCAATATCATCATTTAAAAGATTCATATTTGCATCATAAAAGTTTTTTAGATCAGATATGTTTTCCACATGTCCTTTAAATTCATATGTGTTTATATTGTATTTATCTCTATTTCTAAGCATGGCATCTCTTAGATAGTTTATGTCTCCTCTTTCTATTGACTGTCTTATAAGTTTTAAAAATATTTCCTTTTTTATAAAACCCATTTCTAGAAATAGATTGAATTCTTTTTCTGTTCCAAGATTTAAGCCCATACTTTTTAAGTTTCCATACTTTTTAAGTTTCCATCCTTATCTAGGATCATTTTATCATTGTTTATAAAATCGCCCTTTGCATCTTCTTGTTTTTTATAGATAAGAGTAAAGTCTGCATCTGTTTCTAAAAAGTATTTAAATGCATCATTTAAGTCTACTTTAGCTAATATTTCAGGATTACATACAAATACATATTTTTCTTTAGCATGTTCAAAAAATGTTTCAGTACTATGAAACTGGTGAATATCGCCTGTATAAAACCCATAGTCATTTTCTAGTATTGGAGGAAATAAAAACAGTCCATTAATTCTTCTATTTAGGTCCCATGGATTACCATTTCCTATGTGATCCATGGTAGATCTCATTTTTTTACCTGTATAAAGTGCTACAGATCTTATTCCGTTATTTACCATATTTGAAATTGTAAAGTCTACAAGTCTATATCTTGCTGCAAATGGCAACATATAAACCGATCTGTGTTTACAAAGTCCGCCAAACTTATTTTCATTGTTTCTACCGTTTATTACCCCTATGCATCTATCCAATTTGCTCCCCCCTATTCTTTTAGTATGCCTTCGTTTGATACAAGATATATGTCCTCTCCATCTAATTCGCCTATTGTTTCTCCTTCTTCTACAGTTATTCCTTCAAGGATTACACAGTTGTTTAAAACAGCATCTTTTTTTATAAGACAGTTTGACATTATAACTGCGTTGTTTACAACTGCTCCTTCTTCTATTCTAACTTCACTAAATATTATACTGTTGTTTATTTCTCCTCGTATAGAACACCCCTCGTTCACAAGAGAGTTATTTATAACAGCAGTATCACCAATATATTGGGCTGGAAGGTTTCTAGATCTTGTATATATTCTCCAGCTTTTATCATATAGATTAAGTGTGTTGGCATCGTCTAAAAGATCCATATTTGCCTGCCAGAAGCTTTTTACTGTTCCTACATCTTTCCAGTATCCTTCAAAGCTCCAAGTATACATCTTGTTTCCATCCTTTAACATTTTAGGAAGTATGTCCTTTCCAAAGTCATGGCTTGATTCTTTGTTAGCTGCATCTTCTATAAGATAATGTTTTAACTTTTTCCAGTTAAACATATAAATTCCCATGGAAGCCATATTACTTTTTGGATTTTCTGGTTTTTCTTCAAATTCTACTATTTTCATATCTTCATCTACATTTATTATTCCAAATCTTGGTGCATCCTCCCAAGGTACCTCCATTACTGATATGGTTACATCAGAACCTTTTGCTTCGTGTTCTTTTAGTAATTCATTGTAATCCATCTTATAAATGTGATCTCCTGAAAGAATTAAGACATATTCGGCATCTATTTTTTCTAGAAAGTCAATATTTTCAAATATTGCATTTGCCGTACCTGTATACCATCTTCCTCCATCTTCAGATGTAAATGGTTGGAGTATTCTAAGTCCGCCTATGTTTCTATCATAATCCCATACGGAACCTATTCCTATATGAGTATTTAGTAGAGCAGGTTTATACTGGGTTAAAACACCTATATCTGAAATTCCTGAGTTTGTAGCATTACTTAATGGAAAATCTATAATTCTATATTTTCCTCCAAACGGAACTGCAGGTTTTGCGATGTTTTTTGTAAGCGTCTTAAGTCTTGAACCTTGTCCTCCTGCAAGGAGCATAGCAACTACTTTTTTCTTAATCATACCATTTTCCCTCCTATTTTTTTCTCTTTAAGATGAGTCCCCCAAGTGGTGGTAAGTTTACATTTATTCTATATTTCCTATCATGAATAGGCTCTTCAAAAGTTTTGTAAGTTTTGATTCTTGGCGTAGATCCTCCATATCTCTTGTGATCACTTGTTATAAGAGTTCCATATTTTCCAGGCTTATCTACACCTATTGGATAGTCTACTCTTTCTACCGGTGTAAAATTAAAGATACATATTAGCCTTTCATTTTCACTAATTCTTTCAAAAGCTAGTATACTTTCACTATGGTTTTCATGTTCTATCCATTTAAATCCATCAAATGAATCATCCCTTTTATAGAGAGCTTCTTCGTCTTTGTAAGTTGTGTTTAAATCCCTTACAAAATCTTGAAGCTTTTTATGGCTTTCATATTCTAAAATATTCCAATCAAGTTGATTCCATTCATCCCATTCTTTAAATTGACCAAATTCTCCACCCATAAACATGAGCTTTTTACCAGGATATGCATACATATATAAATATAGTAGTCTAAGATTAGCAAACTTTTGATCATATTCTCCTGGCATCTTATCAAGTAGCGATTTTTTCATGTGAACTACTTCATCATGACTTAGAGGTGATATGTGGTTTTCTTTAAATACATAGATAAGTCCAAATGTTAGTAGGTCTTGTCTTGATTTTCTAAATAGTGGATCTATCTCCATATATTCAAGAGTGTCATTCATCCAACCCATATTCCATTTAAAATCAAATCCAAGTCCTCCCTCTTCTACAGATGAAGTAAGTCCTTTATAAGAGGTGGATTCTTCAGCTATTTTTAATACATCTGGATAATTCTTTGAAAGAACACTATTTAATCTCTTAAAAAATTCCATAGCTTCAAGGTTTTCATTTCCTCCATATATATTTTTTACACCTTTACCCAAAAGGTCATAGTACAATATATATGATACAGCATCTAATCTTATGCCATCTATATGGTATTTTTCTATCCAATAAAAAACATTTGATATAAGAAAACTTAATACTTCAGGTTTTGTAAAGTCAAAATTGTATGTTCCCCAAACATCATTTTCTGCTTTCCTCTTGTCTAGTGATTCAAAAAGGTAAGTTCCATCAAATCTTTGAAGTCCATGTCCATCTGTTGCAAAATGAGCTGGAACCCAGTCTAGTATAACCCCTATACCATTTTTATGGAATTTATCTATTAAATTCATAAAGTCTTTTGGTGTTCCAAACCTAGAAGTAGGTGCATAGTATCCTGTAATTTGATAGCCCCAAGAGCCATCATATGGATGTTCCATAACAGGCATAAGTTCTACATGTGTGTAGCGCATCTTTTTTACATACCTTACAAGTTCATCTGCAAAATCATCATATGAGTATTGGATGTTTTCATCTCGTTTTTTCCAGGATAGTAGATTAACTTCGTATATAGACATGGGTTCTTTTTTATAGTCTTTTTGCCCTCGCTCCTTTATCCATTTTTCATCAGACCATTTAAAATCTTCTATGTCATAATATTTTGATGCAGACTTTGGCCTTTCTTCTGTATGGAAAGCATAAGGGTCTGCTTTCATAAGTACTTCTCCTTGTTCACTTATAATTTTATATTTATAAGAATCAAATTCTTCTACTCCTTCTACACATATGTTCCAAAGTCCACTTTCTGGTATTCTTTCCATAGGAAGTGTTTCCTTCCATTGGTTAAAATCTCCTACCAAGAAGATTTGTGCTGCCCTTGGTGCCCAAACTATAAATCTTACATATTCTTTTTTCCCCTGTTTTATCTTGTGTGCTCCTAAAAAATTGTATGACTTATAAAATGTTCCTTCATGAAAAAGATGAGCATCAAACTGTCCTTCTTTTATATAAAAATATTCCCTTTTCATAAAAATACCCCCTTTTTAGAAATGTTAGAAATTTTAACTTCTTGAGTTTTAAATAAACATACTTGTCCATCACCATATATTCAATATCCCCATAGTTAAATAAGTATGATAGACTTCTTGCTTTTATTTATCCTTTAGATGTATCTTTATTATATTGTTTTTCTTTATATCTGTATCCAAATATAGTCTCCTCTTTATCTATATACCCTTTTTGGACCATTTGATTTAGCTTTTCTTTTAAATCATTTATTGTATAAGTTATTCCTGTATCTTTTTCTAGCTCCCGTATAGTATCTAAAAGGTTGTCCTCTATTATTGGAAGAACTTCTTTTATAGCATCAAAGAGTCCTTCATCCTTCTCTTGCATCCTTTCTTTTAATTCATCAAAAGGATTTAAAGTATGAGGACTTGCAGTAAGCGCAGCTCTAATTCTTCCATAAACTGTTCTACCAAGTGTAGCTGAGGATATAAAGACATCTCCTGTACGAAGATATGGGAGTCTCCTTGTTTCTTCAACTGTTAGGTCTGTTTCTTCTTGAATAGTTTTTATATCTGAAGCTCTTACAGTTCTAAATATAAATTTGGTGTTGAGTTGAGCTGTTATAGTTTCATCTAAAAGAGTTGGCCTTTGGGTTGCAAGAATTAAAAACACTCCATATTTTCTACCTTCTTGTGATATTTCTTTTAGTATAGATTTAGAAGGAGTTTGATAAGCTTTAGGAGCAAAGTTATGTGCCTCATCTGTAACTATTATAAATGGTGGAAAATAGTCAGCTGTTGTTTTTTTATAAAGAGCATCCTTATAGTCACGTCTTTTATGATAAAGATTATTTAAAAGGTAAGTAGAAAAAACTTGAAGTATTCTAGTATTTCCTTGAAGTACCATAAGTTTTCCATCTAATAGACCTGTTTCTATTTCTTTTATATCCTGAGAAAATATGCCCTCATTTTCTAATCTCTTAAGTCTCCAAAGTATTCCTCTGACTGAGTTATAAGGACAAGTTTTATCAAAGCTTAAAAATAGTTCCTTTCTCTCTTCCCAAGCCTTTTTTTCATCTTCTCTGTCTGCATAAAATATCCTATTTTCTATTTTTTCTATATTCCCTTCTTCTTGAGCTTCTGTAAGCATCCTAAGTCTATTATAAAAACTTGTATAAGAATCCTTTCTTTTAAATATTATATCTACTACATTGTTCATTGAGTCGGTGAGTTGACTTGAAGCATCTAGTAGGTTCTTCAGATCTCCTGCTGAAAGATCTTCAAATTTAACCCCTATATGAACTCCTACTTGGAGACATTTAAATTTTTCTTCAAAACCTACAGCTTCATCTAAATATCCAGGTGTATCTGAAAAGTCCATTTCAAAATGTGGGTCTAATACTATAGTTGGAATGTTTTGAGTCATAAGCTCTTCTAAAACTACTCTAAGTCCAAAAGATTTTCCAGATCCCGACCCTCCAAATACCCCGATATGCGGATAATGGTGTTGACTTTTAAGATCCATTATATAAGGTATTTCTTCTTGCTCAACTAACTTATCTTCTTCAAAAGTATAGAGTATGTCCTTAAATTCTTCGTCCATATCTTTTGCCATATCATCTGTGTTTCTTATAACACCTAGAACTAGTCCATCTTCTACACTTGATTGAATCATTAGATCCTTTACTTCAAAAAACTTAGGCAGTCTTATATCAGAACCTGTTTGTATAGGATAAAGCGCTTCATTTAAGAGTCTTACTTTTGAAATATATATAGTGTCTTCATCTATATTGTAACCGAGTGCTTTAAGAGACTCGAGTACAGATGAATCTACCATATCACCATATATATTTAATGGAATATATCTATTAAATGTTTTTGCTTCTACTACTTCTCCCATTATATCTCCTTGATATGGATCTTCTATTATTAAAAATTCATTTATTCTAAAATTTCTGTCTTTTGATCCTATAAAAATTTCTTGTTGTGTTGTTATTCCTACTACTTTCATCTCTTCCTCCTAATTTCTCTTATTTCTTTCT
>NZ_JBQDAA010000118.1:0-7450 GCF_052089545.1 Tissierella sp.
GGTTCCTTCTATACCTTCTAATACTACTGATACAAGCTTTTCTTTGTAGTAACCATATTCTTTATATAAATCTTCCAATACTTCTAATAAGTTTTTCCCTTTTTTCTTGTAGTAAGACGCCATCTCTACTATGATCATTGTGGATACTACTGCGTCCTTATCTCTTACATGAGTTCCATAGGTATAGCCTATACTTTCTTCATATCCAAATATAAAGTTATATTCACCCGTTTTTTCCCATTCATTAGGCTTAGCACATATATTTTTAAATCCAGTAAGAGCTTCAAACATATTTACTCCATATTTGTCGGCTATAGCTCTTCCTAAATCTCCTGTTACAATGCTTTTTACTATGGCAGGATTTTTAGGGAGTTCTCCTTTTTCATTGAGTGAACTTAAAATATAGTTTACTAAAAGAGCTCCTGTCTGATTTCCATTTAAAAATACAAATTCTCCACTTTTATCTTTTACCATCATAGCTATCCTATCAGCGTCTGGATCTGTAGCTACTAAAATATCTGCATCTTTTTCTTTTCCAAGTTCTATAGAAAGATTAAATGTTTTTGGATCTTCTGGATTTGGATATCCAACAGTTGTAAAATTTGGATCTGGCTTTTCTTGATCTTTTACTACAAATACATTTTCAAATCCTCTATCCTCTAATACCCTTCTAACTGGTTTGTTTCCTGTACCATTTAAAGGAGTATAAACTACTTTAATATCTTTATCTAATTCATCGCCTTCTCTTATACTTAGGTCTAATACTTCTTTATTATATTTATCATCTATTTCTTTTCCTATATATTCTATGAGGTTTTTTTCTAAAGCCTCATCTAGTTCCATCATCTTTATTTCTTTAAAATCCTTTATTTTACCAATTTCATCTAATATTTCATCCGCTATTTCATCTAATATTTGAGAGCCTTCTTTCCAATATGCCTTGTATCCATTGTATTCTCTTGGGTTATGACTTGCAGTAACAACTATTCCAGAAATAGTTCCTAATTCTCTTATAGTATAAGAAAGTACTGGCGTAGGCCTTATATCATCAAATAAATATGCTTTTATTCCATTTGCCGCAAGAACTCTAGCTGCTATTTCAGCAAATACATCAGAATATTGTCTTACATCGTAAGCAATAGCAACACCCATCTTCATAGCCTCTTCGCCTTTGTTTACTATTGTAGAAGCAAGTCCTTGTGTTGCAAGTGCTACAGTATACTTATTCATTCTGTTAGTGCCTGCACCTATTTTCCCCCTAAGTCCTGCAGTCCCAAAAGATAAATCTGTATAAAACCTATCTTCTATTTCTTTTTCATCTTTTATAGCTTTTAGTTCTGCCTTAGTTTCTTCATCAAAATAATCATCTTCAATCCACATATTGTACTTTTCCATATAACTCATAAGTAACCCCCCATTATTTAATTATATCTACAAATTCTCCATTTGTAATCCTTTTTAAATCTAAAGGATTTACTTCCATTTGTAAGCCAATTTTTCCCCCGCTTACAACTATGCTTTTTAAAGAACGGCTATCTTCTTGAATGAAAGTTTTAAAATCTTTTTTCATTCCAACCGGGGAACAACCTCCCCTTATATATCCTGTTATCTTTAGTATATCATTTATATTTATAAATTCTATCTTTTTCTCTGAAGCTATTTTAGCCGCTTTTTTTAAATCTAAATGTTCTTCAACAGGAATTACAAATACATAAATTTCTTTTTCACCTTTGGTAACCAAAGTTTTATATACTTCTTCAAACCTTTTTCCAATTTTTTTAGTGACAGACATGCCATCTATTTGTCCATCATCTACTTTATATTCAATTATATTATAATTTATGCCTTTAGTATCTAAAATTCTCATAGCATTTGTTTTTTTCATAAGTATCTCTCCTAATAATCTTATACCCAAATTGAAATTTAAATATTGTACAATATTTAAATTTAGTGTTTAAGTCTCTTTTATATTTACATCTTGTTTGATTATTTTTAATAAAATAGCAGTAAAGATTGCACCTATCAAAATTGCCAATAAATAAAGTAATCCGTTTGAAATTACTGGAATTATAAAGACTCCCCCATGAGGAGCTGGAGATGAAGCACCAAATAGTTCCGATAAACCACCTGCTATAGCTGATCCTAGTATAAGAGATGGAATTACAGACTTAGGATCTGCTGCTGCAAAAGGTATTGCCCCTTCTGTTATAAAAGAAAGTCCCATAATATAATTAATCTTTCCTGCATCTATCTCATCCCTAGTAAATTTTTCCTTAAAAAGTGTTGTAGCTATTGCTATCCCAAGAGGTGGAACCATTCCCCCTGCCATCACGGCTGCCATTATATGTCCATTTCCTTCTGCTACAGATGCTACTCCAAATACATATGCCGCTTTGTTTATAGGCCCACCCATGTCAGCTGCCATCATCCCAGCTAATAATATTCCTAAAAAAACTTTATTTGTTCCTCCAAGTGTATTTAAAAATACATTTATACCTGTATTCAAAGCTTCTACTGGTGGTATTACTATAAAATTCATTATTAAACCCACTGTTAATATTCCAAAAAGAGGATAAAGTAATACCGGCTTAATTCCTTCTAAAGATTCAGGCAGTTTTTCAAATATCTCTTTAAAAGCTAGCATTATATATCCTGCTAAAAATCCTGCTAATAAAGCCCCTAAAAAACCTGCATCTCCATCATAAGACAAGGCCCCACCTATAAATCCTGGTGCAAGTGCCGGTCTATCGCCTATAGAAAAAGCTATATACCCAGCAAGTATAGGAAGCATAAAACTAAAAGCAACACCCCCAAGTGTATTTAAAAATGCAGCTATACTATTGCCAAATCCATAATTGTCAGCACCTGCATTGTTGAAATCAAATAAAAAGGCTAAAGCAATTAAGATTCCACCACCAGCTACAAATGGAAGCATATTTGAAACCCCATTCATTAAATTGTCATATATATCTTTACCACGCATTTTATTAATATAAGGTTTTTCTTGACTAACCTTATATATGTCACCCTCACCATTTAAGGCCCTTTTTATTAAAACTTCAGGTTTTTTTATAGCATCTGCAACTTTAGTTTTTACGACCCTTTTACCATGAAATCTATCCATCAAAACCCTAGTATCGGTCGAAACTATTATCGCTTTAGCCTCATTTATATCTTCCTTAGTAAGTACATCTTCTACTCCAATAGAACCATTTGTCTCTACCTTTATATCTACACCCATTTCATTAGCTTTTTCTTTTAAAGCATTTGCTGCCATATAGGTATGAGCTATTCCTGTAGGGCAAGAAGTTACCGCGAGTATCTTTTCTCTTTTTACATCTCTATAGTCTTTTAAGCCTTCTCTTTTATAGTTTTTATCATCTTCTTCTATTTCTTTATTATGTATGATTTCTAATATTTCATCTTTAGAATTAGCATTTAAAAGATTTTTAGAAAAGTTCTTATCCATTAAAAATGTAGCTAGCTTAGAAAGTATTTTCAAATGAATTTTATCTGTTTTTTCATTTACTGCAATCATAAAGAAAAGGTAGGTATCTTTACCATCTAAAGAATCAAAATCTACCCCTTCTTTTGATCTAGCAAAAACTATTGAAGGTATATTTACAGCTTTAGTCTTTGCATGAGGTATGGCAACTCCATCTCCTATACCAGTAGTTCCTTCTGCTTCTCTTTTTAATATCTCTTTCTTAAACTCTTCTTTATCATTTAAGCTATTCGATCTATAAAGTTTATTTATTAGTTCTTCTAATATATCTTCTTTATTTGTTTTCTTCAAATCAAGTATAATTGTATCTTTTTTAATTAGATCTGTAATCTTCACTGTTAACCTCCTAATATATTCTTATCAAAATCTTTTCAAATAAGTTCCATCTATATTTAGTTCACCAAGTTCCATTACATAATCTAATACTAGGTTAAAAGTTACTATATAAAAGATTTAATTTACTACCTTTAAATTTAATACCTTTCTATATTTCTTATTTTCTTTATCAGTTATAACTGTGACCTTTTTAAAATCTGAAATTTTTGTAAAACTTGTTTTATCAAATTTACTGCTATCTGCAATTACAAAAACTTCTTTTGATGAATCCATTGCCTTAGTTTTTATTATAGCCTCTTCTTGATCAGAAGTTGTAAGACCAAATTCTATATCTATTCCATTTACACCTATAAATGCTTTGTTAAATCTAAATTTTTTTAATTCATTGAATACACTTGTACCAATTACCGCTTTAGTTTTAGATTTAATTTTCCCTCCTAATATATAGACATCGATACCTTTTTCTAATAATTTTTCTACATTATCTACTCCATTAGTAACTACGGATATATCTTTTTTATCTATAAATTTTGCCATTTCATAAATAGACTTATGAGCATCTAAATATATAGTGTCTCCATCTTCTATTAGAGATGCAGCAAATTTATAGATAGATATCTTTTCTTCTGATTTTTCTTTCTTATCTTTCTTATCTTTTTTTTCTTCTAGTCTTTTATTAATTTGACCTTTATTTAAAACTGCCCCTCCGTGTATTCTTTTAATTTGGCCGGTTTTTTCTAGATTCGACAAATCCCTTCTTATGGTTGATTGTGATGAATTTGTAAGAATAACGAGCTCTTCAACCTTCATTATACCTTTTTCGACTATCTCTCTTAGTATAATTTGTTCCCTTTCTTCAGATAACATACAAATCACCTCATGTATTTATTATAATATCAATCATTTTTTTAGTCAATCACAGTCAATCATATTCATTCAAAACCAATCAACTAAAAATAAAAAAATAAAACTTTGTATCGACAAAGTTTTATTATATTTCTATACGATATCTAGATTTTTCAATTAGATCTTGATCAAATTTATGATCAAAGTTACCTATACTAACATCATAAACATAATCACTAAATTCTTTTAATATTTCCAAATTCTCTTTTTGTGAAACCAGTCCTATCTTATTTAATGCTTCAAAGATTGCAATTAAAACTGAAATATCCTTTTTCCCATAATAAACTATCTGATAAAATGTAAAGTACAGATCTTCTCTAAAATTAAAATCTTCATATATTAATATTCCTTTAGAACCTTCATGTTTTATAACAGTATAATTATCCTTTATTCTACTTAGTTTTCCAAGTAATACTGACAATATATTTATACAATGAATCGCTGTATTAGGATCATTTATTCCAGGAGAAATAGCTCTTAGGGCTATATCTACTATTTTTTGAAGAGAAAACTTGTAATCATTAAATGAAAGTCTTTCTGAACCAAAGGTCATTTTATTTATTATGTTTTCTTTTATGTCTTCTTCTATATCATCACTATTATAATATAATGTAGCTATATCTTGATTAAATCCAACAAAATCTCCAATCTGAGAATGCATTACTAGTTTAGAATCTATATTTTCTATGGCATTTACTAAGGAATCAATATTCATTAGTTGAAGATATCCATTTTGTTTAGATTTAATTTTATACTTATATTTATATGCTTCAATTTGATATTCACTTAAGTTTTCTTGTTTTTCCTTGTAACTAAGAGCATCTTCTATTATTTTAAAAGATTCATCATATACTCTTTTAATAAGTTTTGTAGCTTGAATTGAAGATGATACCCTATATATAAAAACAATAAAATATATAATAGAAAATACAGCATATATAACTCCGATAGTTGCAGATAGAACTAAATATTCGGAAAAACTATTTTTCATAAAGAAAAGAGCTATTATACAGTAAAAAAAGCCTCCTACAAATACTCCTAATACTTTCATAGAAATTTTATCTGTTAAAAAGTTATTTACTACTCTTGGAGAAAAATCTGATGAATACATTGTTAAAACTACCATTATAGTAGAAAAGGTAAATGTAGTAATAGTAAGAAGTGCTCCTGCCAATGTGCTTAATATTACCTTTGCAAGATCCACACTTGTTAAAAATATGGATGGAATTTTTTCAAGTAAAGGTATCGTTCGAGTATCTATAGCTATAGCAATTATAGATACAACTATAGAAATAAATATATATTTTAATAAATATAACCATATTCTGTTATCAGCATAAATCTTTTTAATTTTTTCTATCATTTATTTCATCTCCAGTACTATTGCAATTTTTCAATAGCTCTATATAATTCATCAGCCTTTGGAGCTTCTATTGTTTCTATCCCTTTCTTGTTTTTTATAAATATGCCCTTATCAATAACTTCTCCTATAATAGATGAAGATATATCTTTTTCATCTAGTTCATGCATTAATTTTTTTATAGTTATATCATCCCCTATAATTAGCATACTACCACTTGAAATAAGTCTTAAAGGATTTATCTGGAGTATATTTGTTACATCCCTCGTAATCTCTGTTATAGGTATTTTATCTTCATATATCTTAATTCCCATTTCTATTGCCTTGTGTGCCTCCCAAACAGCTCCAAGCACACCACCTTCTGTTATATCATGCATATAATTTACATGGAGCTTACCACCTGTTCTTCCCTCTTCCTTTACAGATATCCTATCTCCATATCTTTTGCCCTCTTCAATCTTTTTTATATCCATTTTATCCTTAAAATAGTTTTCAAAATCATTTAAAAGTATAGCTGTACCTTCTATACCTGTTGATTTTGTCATAAGTACCTTATACCCTTCTTTTATTTCTTGTATTTTAAGTATGTTTTTCTTTTTAACTTTACCAATTACAGTTGTAGATATAATTACCTTATTTACTGCATCTGTTATTTCGGTATGTCCACCCATTATTTCAACATTTAGTTTTTCAGCTGTGTCCCCAGCATCTTTCATTATATGTTCAATATCTTCATAGCTAGTTCCCCTTGGTGCTAATATAGTCATAAGTACCCCTACAGCTTCTCCGCCACTTGTAGATACGTCATTGACTGATATTTCTATTGCAAGCTTACCTACACCCTTTGCAGCCCCTGTAATGGGATCAGTAGATAGTACAGCTACTTCTTCTCCAAAGTCTACTAAAGCATTATCTTCTCCTACACTTGCTCCCATTATTATATCTTTTCTGGTATGTTTTATATATTTAAAAACGATTTCTTCTAATAAGTCATTTGGTAATTTTCCCGTTATCAAAATAACACTCCTCTTAGTCTTAAGTTTAATACTGCTATCTATATGATAACTTATTTTATCATCTTTTTATAGTACTATATCTATCCTTTTTCATTTATATATGCTGAAATAAGTATAAGTGATCCCCCTAAAAACTGAACTCCTGTCATAGGTTCTCTTAAAAATATAGCTGATACAAATATTGCAGTTATTGGATCTAAATAACTTACTATAGCTATAGTTTGAGATTTTACATGCTTTATAGAAGGAAAATATAATAAATAAGCTATACCTGTGTGAATTATTCCAAGTATTATTATTAAAATCCATGTATTTACATCTACACCC
>NZ_JBQDAA010000119.1:0-7412 GCF_052089545.1 Tissierella sp.
GTCCTATATTTTTAAAATATTTTCCATAAGGCTCAGTTCCTATCCAGTTATCACCTAGAAACATTATAGCTTCCTTACCTGAATCATGTACCTTATCTACCAGGCTTTTTGCCTTATTTGATACAAATTCTTGTTGGAAATCCATAAAGTCTAAAAATTCCTTACTAGGCACCCTGAATGGTGAATTATAATAGCCTTCATCTATTATATCTTCTGGTCTAAGTCTATATCCTTTTGACTCTTCAAAGGCATCTAAGGCTTCTGGTGATACTGATGCACTATAGCCAAACCAATCTACAAATTTTTCCTTACCCTTATCATTAAATACTAGGGTAAAATGATAAAAGAAGGTTGTAAACCTAACTACATCGGTATCCTCATTTTCCTTTAACCAATTTTCTATATAATCTTCTACGAATTTAGAAGATTTTTCTTTTCTCACGTCAAATGGTATATCGTGTTCCTTATCACCCCAATCATTTGTTATATGATTGTACATTTGAGTAGGGTCCCATATGGCATAGGTTAAAAATGATACAGTATATTCATGAAATTCCTTGGCATTTTTTATTATCACTGTATCCCTTTCACTATCTAGATCCCAATTAGATCTATCAACAAGCTCCCCACTAGTTCTGTCTATAACTTCCCAAAATCTCTTTGGATCGTGGTCATAGTCAGGCCTTACTTGTTCACTAAAATACCCATCCATAAACTTCACTTCTAATGTGTCGCTTGTTGCAAGATTGAAATCACTCATCAAATACAAGTGCTGGCATTCATCCATGTTTTCTCTTGCAAAATCATTGTGACCCCTACTTACAAAATATGTGGTATAAATTTTTGCATCTAATTTTTTAAGGTCATCTGAAAGTTTTGTACCATCACTATCACGAAGGGCATCTGCACCCCATCTATCTATTAATTCCTTAGTTTCATCCAAAAATCCTGATTCACTTGGTAATGTTAAATTTCCTTTTCTCTTCATCTATATCATCCTTTCACTCCACCAACGGTCATACCTTGGGTTAATTTCTTTTGAACCATAATATATAAAATAAGTGTTGGAAGCATTACAATTACAAGCCCTGCATAAAGCTGTCCATAGTTTGCAGCAGCTTTTTGGGTCTGCATAAGATTAATAAGTCCAACTGGTAAGGTCTTTGATGCATTTGGCATAAGGGTTAAGGCTATGATGTATTCATTCCAAAATGCCAAAAAGTTAAAAAGTATAACAGTTATTATACTTGGCCTTGCCATAGGTGCCATTACCTTTACCATGGTAGTAAAATATCCTGCCCCATCAATAAATGCTGCCTCTTCAAATGCCTTAGGTAGGGTCCTAAAGAAATTTGAAAGTAAAAATACCGTAAATGGTATGGCAGTTGCAGCATAGACTAGGGCTAGAACCACAATATTATCCAAGAAAAATCCTGAACCCATAGAATTCATTAGGCCCCTATCCCAATCAAGTAACATCAAAAATATTGGTACTACTATATAGTTAACATTTATAAATAAGCCTGCCATAAGGAGTCTATCTATAAATTTTTTTCCCCTAAAATCAAATCTAGCAAGCACATATGCTGCAGGTATTGATACTGCTAGAAGTATTACAAGACCTAAAGATGTTGCTATAACTGAGTTTAAAAAATACTCTCCCATATTAGCTTCAGCTATAGCTTCTACAAAGTTTTCAAAGTGAAATCCATCTGGTAGGGACCAAGGATTTCCATAAAATTCTGAGTTTTCCTTTATAGATGCCATAAATACCCATCCAACGGGCAATATTATGCTTAAAGCTAAAGATATAAGAGCAACATATATAAATGTTTTATAAAGTTTACTCATATTAAAACCTCCAATTTAATACTGCAATGTATCTCTTTTTGTAATCTTACTTATTATACCTGATAATAAAAATGAGAATGTAAATACTACAACACCTATGCTCATTCCATAGCCGTATGAGGCATTGTTGTATGCCTGTTTATACATATATGATAAGAATACCTCACTAGAACCATCCGGCCCTCCACTTGTCATTATCTTTGTAAATAGGAAGGATAGGTTTATTGAGCTTATTATGAAGAATATAAGCGTAGTTCTTATTGTATCCCATACTAGGGGTAGGGTAATTTCAAAAAACTGTCTTATCTTACTTGCCCCTTCAATTTCTGCTGATTCATATAACTGCTCAGGAATTGAACTCATTCCTGCCATATAAATTACCATATAGTATCCTATAGCCTGCCAAATCATTGCCCCTGCTATAGAATATATTACAATATCTTGATTACCCAAAAATTGTATGCTTTTAAAGCCTTCTCCATTAATAAGGGAAAGTGTAGAATTTATAAGTCCCTGATCTGGTTCATATATGGCTGAAAATATGGAAGATATTACAACAACAGATAATATATTTGGTATATAAAATACCACCCTAAAGAAATTTTGTCCCTTTACATTTTCCTTTACCAGTATCGAAGCAAAAACTATTGCAATAATAAATGTGACAATAGCTACAACTACTATTAAAAATATTGTATTTTGAAAGGACCTTAAAAAGTTTTCATCTTTCATTAATATCTTAAAATTATTTAGTCCTACAAATAACTTTTCTGAAGAAAGTCCACCCCATTTATATAAGCTCATCCTAAATACCGTAAAGGTCGGATATAACATAAATATTGAAAATAATATAAGTGCTGGGGAAAGACAAAGAATTATAAATCTCCTAAGACTTTTATTGTTCACAAACTATCACCTCTTAAAATAATATGGTGGATAAAATTTATCCACCATATACTATTTTATTCTATTGATTTTCCTTAGCTTCATTTATCTTTTCTACTGCTTCTACTACTTCCTTGTGCCATTCATCTACTGTTTTATCTCCTGATACAACAGAGTTTATTGTTCCAAATAATATACCTTCTCCACTAGTTAAGTCTACACCTTCAACTGGAGGAGCTGCTGCAAATCCACCCATTGCTGCCTTTGTATCTTCATTATCATATATTGAATAATATAATTTATTTGGATCATCATCATTCATCATATCTGAAGCGCCTTTAATAGGTTGAACTGCTCCTGCTTTTTCATATATGATTTCTGCTGCTTCATCACTATACATATATGCCATGAATTCTTTAGCTAAATCAGCATTTTTTGCTTCTTTTGGTATATACATTTGTTCAAAGAAAGTGTATGAATATCTATCTCCACCTTCAGATACTTTTGGTAGGGCCATAAGTCCCCATTCAAACCCATCTTCTCTTGGAGCATCTTTCATCTCACCTGGTAACCATGTACCATTTGGAATAAATAGAGCTTCATTGTCTAATATCATTTGTTGGTTTTTAGTGAAGTTTTCACCATTTGCTTGAGATACTGTGTTCTCATGAGTGTAATCTCCTATTTTACCTACTATTTCAAAAGCCTCTTTAACTTCATCACTCTTCCAAGTTTCTACATCATAGTTCATTGCCTTGTTAAATACATCTGGACCACCTGTTTCATTTAATAATGCATAGAAGAATGCATCAAAATATCCTGTTGTCGGATAAGTAAATAAGGCAGCATCACCCTTAGCTTCTTTTCCTAAAGCAAAAAACTCATCAAAAGTTGTAGGTAATTCATACTTACCATCAAAATTGTTTGCATTGTAAAATAATCCTGTTGGTGAATAGAATAATGGTGCTAAATAAGTCTTTCCATCTTCATATGGATTTGTTATAAGTGTATCTGTAAATCCATCAATTAATTTCTCACTTACCTTTACATCTTCACCTGGTACGTCCATTTCAAATACATCGTCTATATCTTGGATTGCTTTTTCTTTGATTAAAGTATCAGTTAGCTTTCCTTCTCCACCCACTGCTAAATAAATAAGGTCTGGTGAATTTCCTGCTTGAATTTGAGGTCTTAATACTTCTGCTATATTTTTTTCTAAAGTTAATTCAACCTTAACTCCTTCGTGGCTTTCTTCAAAATTTTCCGCCAAAGCTTCCCAATGCTCTGTCCCATAGCCACCATTTAAACCTGCAATCTTAAGTACCTTTTCCCCATCATCTGCGGAATCGTTTGCACCATCATCAGATGAATCATTTGAACATGCTACTGTAGTGAATACAAGTGTAAATATCATAAGTACCGCTAAAAACCTTTTCATTTTCATTTAAAAAATCCTCCCTTTTTTTATTTCTTTAAATACATTGTATATTTAATTTAAAATATTCTCTATAATTATATTGATTCTTTTTTTAGGTATATTGCTTTTTTGATAAATTATCAATATAATTAAATAGTAGATACTATTGGAGGGATTAATATGTCAAATATACTTTATAAATTTGAAAAAAAGGATGAAGTAAGCATAAAACCAGAACTTTTATATGTATCAAAGGCTGAATATGATACAGATTGGCATTCTACCATGCACATGCATCCCTTCACAGAGATGTTTTATGTTACTCATGGCAAGGGAATATTTAAAATAGAAGAAAGAGTCTTTAATGTAGGTAAGGATGATCTAATAATTGTAAATTCAAATGTCATACATACTGAATCATCCAAAGGTACAAATGCCTTAGAACATATTGTAATAGGCATAGAAGGACTTTCTGTGGATGATGAAAATCCATATACCATTTACAATTTCAATGAAAAAAAGGAAGAAGTGCTTTATTATCTTGAAAAAATCATAGAAGAAATAGAATTAGAGCATAGTTTTTATACAAATATGTGCCAAAATTATTTAGAGATACTTATATTTAATATATTGAGATTATCAACAGATAATATGAAATTAGAAAACAACAAAAATGTGACCAAAGAATGTTCATATATCAAAGATTATATAGATACTAATTATGCAGAAAATCTATCACTTGATGGACTTGCTTCCATTGCATATATGAATAAATTTTATATGAGCAGATTATTCAAAGAAAATATAGGCAAGACCCCAATAGATTATTTGATAGATAAGAGAATATCTGTTTCAAAGATACTACTTGAAACCACAGAGCACTCACTTACAGAAATATTTAAAATAGTAGGATTTTCAAGTCAATCATATTTCAATCAAATATTTAAAAAAAGAGTCAATATGACTCCTCGTGAATACAGAGAAAAAAATAAGGAATAAAAAAATCCTCAAAAGAGGATTTTTTATTCTTTTACTTTAAATTCACTTACTATAGAAATCAACTCATCTGCCAAAAGATCTAAATTATCTGCAAGACCTTCTACGTGGCTTATAGCTGATTGTTGCTCTTCACTGCTTGCAAGAACAGTTTGAGTTCCAGCTCCTGTTTGCTCACTTACTGAACTTACCTCTCTCATGCTAGTCTCTATTTCATTCATTCCAACAGTAAGCATTTGTGCTATGCTTGTAAAATTAGAAATTGCTTCATTTACCTTTTTAGTCTCTTCTTTTATATTAGAAAAAGATTCTGTTGCCTTTCCTATTACATTACTTCCTTTATTTACTTCTACTATACTTTCATCCATAGAAACAGTCACATCACCCATATCTTTTTGAATGCCATTTATGATACCTACTATATCTTTTGAAGCACTTCCTGTTTGTTCAGCTAATTTCCTTATTTCATCAGCTACCACAGTAAAGCCACGACCAGCTTCACCAGCACGCGCTGCTTCTATTGCTGCATTTAATGCAAGTAAATTTGTTTGGCTTGATATATTATCTATGAAGGTTATGATTTTTCCTATCTTTTGAGTTTCTTTAGTAAGGGAAGCAATCTTTGTAGATGAATTTTCTACCTTTTCTACAATACTTTCTATAGCCTCTTGTGTATCATTTATATGTACTGTTCCAAGTGATGCAATATCTGTTGCATGACTTGCGGCATTTTCTATGTATTTGACCTTACTATCAACTTCATCAACCTTCTTAACCATTTCTTCTATTATCATGCTAGTTGCGTGTGTAGAATGAATTTGATTTTCTGTACCTGCTGCAACTTGTTCTACTACAGCAGAAATTTCTTCTGAAGCCTTTACTGTGAGTTCTGATCTCATCTTTAAATCTTCAATTGTATTTTTTATATTATCTGAAGCTATATTTACCTTGTTTATTACATTTGTAAGGGAAGCTATCATACTGCCAAAGGATGCTTGAAGTAAGCCTATTTCATTTTTAGATGTTACAGGAATTTCCTCTGTCATATCTCCATTTTTGATCTTCTCAGCAGATTTACCTAGGTTTATTATTGGATTTGTAAATAATTTTGATATTATAGCTGTTAAAATAGCTATTATAATACCTGCAAGTATTACTATTAAACTTGTCCTTTTAAGAGCGCCACTTGCCATATTTTCTAACTCTTTAGCATCTTGTTCTACCACTACACCCCAACTAGTATATGGAACTGTAGTGTAAGCTCCTATTACATCTTTTCCATCTTGATTTTCATATCTTTCTACATCTGTTTTCTTATCTACTGCCTTTATAGCTCCAATATTTCCTTCTTCTACAAAATTATATCTCTTTACTATTTTATTCTTGAAATCTTCATGCCCTATTGTTATACCTGTTTTATCTACTATGTATGCATTTCCTGTTTCACCAATTTTCTGAAACTTAGCAATATTACTCAGCTCTTCTACATTTAATTTGGCTGATATTACACCTGTAACATTCATAAGTTTATCTTTTATAGGCACTGATATCATCACACCTGGTTTTTTAGTATTATTATCTATGAAAGAATTAGTTATGTACTCTGCTCCACCCTTACTCATGACAAAATATAATTCATTTGCAAGAGTTTTGGTAGTATCCTTGGTAGATACTAGAGCATTTCCATTCATATCTAATATATAAATATCATCAATTGATGATATTTCATCACGTATGCTTTTTAGTAAACTATTTGCATCACGTGTCTCCATTTGAGTGAAATCATTTGACTTAGAAATAGTTTCTATGGCATTGAATGAACTTAGTACCATGGAATTTGCCTGCTGTGATATTGATTTTGCAATAGTTAAATTAGATTCCTTACTCATTTCTATCATATTCTTTTTTTCAAAATTATAATTTATAAGACCTATTATTATGATTGGTATAAGTGAAAGAATTAGAACCATTGCTATAAGCTGATTTTTGATATTCTTACTTTTTTCACTAGCCTTTTTAGTGCTTTTTTTAACCCCCTTAAATTTAAAGGGTATTGGTTTGAATTTAATCTTTTTAAATTTACTAGATAAATTTTTAAAACCCTTTAATCTTTGGCTTTTTTTTCAATACTTTTCCCCCATTCTTCTTTTGATTTTACTATCTATATATATATTCGACATTAAATTTATAAATCCTTCTTTTTTATTTTTGAATTTTTTAACAAATCATAAAAAAGGTAAAAATATAAGACTCTTCGCTTACA
>NZ_JBQDAA010000120.1:0-7397 GCF_052089545.1 Tissierella sp.
ATTTAAATAATTAATTTTTTGGCTAGGTTAAAGTTTCGTGAATAATTCAGGTTTAATAATGATATTTTTAATTTTTATTTTGGATATGATCACTTTAAAGCTATTAAATTAGAAAACAACTCTATACTTCTATATTTAATAAAAGGAGACTTGTGTAGTTTAAACTACATTTAAGTCTCCCTCTTTATTAGCTTTTATTCTAAAAATTCACTTCCAATTTTATCTGCTAATAGTATTGCAGCATACATTGACTCCTTTGTTGCTTTAGGAGGCATATTATAAACTGAATCTTCTTCTGGTTGATAGGCTATGTCCATTACACCTTTTATTTTTTCTTCTACATTTTCTTTTAAATCTAGCTGTGCTAGTGTTATAGGAAGGCCTATACTTGAACAAAGTTCTAGAAATTCATCTACCATTTTCTTTGGAAAGTCTTCTAATATCAATAGACATAAAGTTCCAAAGGCTACTCTTTCACCATGTAAGAACTTACTACATTCGGGAATTTCAGTTAGTGCATCTTGTATGGAGTGGGAGCAGGATATTCCTCCACTTTCAAAACCAACCCCACTTAAATAGGTGTTAGCTTCTACTATGTTTTCTAGGGCTCTGCTTACAATATTCATATCTACTGCTAATTTTGCCTGATAAGCATATTTAAGTATTAACTCATAGCTTAACTTTGCTAATCCCAAGGCAGTTTCAGAAACTTCGCTGCCTAGTACATTTTTATAGTTATTGTTATGGCAGATGCTTGCTTCAAAATAAGTAGATAGAGCATCTCCTATGCCGGCTATTAAAAATCTTGATGGAGCTTTTGCCACCATATCAGTATCTACTAGGACTAGTTCGGGGTTTGTTTTAAAGTATTCAACACCGTTTACAGTTCCATCTTCATTATAAACTACAGATACTGAGCTGCATGGTGCATCTGAAGCAGCCACAGTAGGAGCCATAACTACAGGTATACCAACTTTATTGGCTGCTGCTTTAGTAGTGTCCATAACTTTTCCTCCACCTAAACCTATCATACCTGTAAAGTTTTCTTTTTTTATAATTTCTACAAGACGATCTATTTCCTTGTAAGAAGTTTCACCGTTAAATCTTTCAAGTTTACAAGCTATTCCTTCTTTTGAAAAGCTTTCTTCAATAACATTTTTTTTAAGTTTCATGGCAGTGTTACCAGAAAGTATTAAAAAGTTATCAGCTAAATCTTTTACATGGTTTGCTAAGTCGTCCAACAAATTAGGGCCTTGCATATATTTACTAGGAGCTTGTATTTGTCTCATAATTTTCCTCCTTATAAAGCTATCTTAGTCTACTATCTTTAATACTTCATCCATTGGTCTTCTTGTTTTTTCCCTATGTTCTCTATTTTTATAACCAAAGGAAATCATAGAAGCAATTCCAAAGTGTTTTGGGTCGTAGACTCCTTCTTCTACCAAGACTTTTTCTACTTTTTCTATATTAAATCCCTCTATAGGGGTAGAGTCTACACCTAATATAGCAGCTGCTGTTAACATATTAGTAAGGGGTATATAGGTTTGCATACGTGTCCAATCATATAATGCTCCTTCGTTTTCAAAAAGTTTAAAGTCATCCTCTTGAAAAGATTTAAACTTTGCAGTCCTCTTAGCAGCTAAATCTTCCGGGAAGTTTTGTATCTCTCTTGTTATATACTTTAAATAGTCTGAGTCGTATTTCATGTCTTTAGCAGTTCTAGATAAGATTATCACTAGGTGACTAGCTCCATCTATAGCTTTTTCTGCTCCCCAGGAATAAGGCCTGATTTTTTTCTTTATCCCTTCATTATTTAGAAGTATAAATTTCCAAGGTTCATATCCCATAGAACTTGGGGATAGTCTTGCTGCTTCCATTATAGTCATAAAATCTTCATCAGAAACTTTTTTTTCTGGATCGTAACCTTTACAAGTATACCTATTTTGGAATAGGTCTAATATAAAATCTCTTTTGTTTTTCATTTTTTAAAAATCATCTCCTTATATAGTATTTAAGTAAAAAATTGTAAAGCTTTAGAAAAATCTTCTACAAAAATATTTGATATATTCCTTATTTCCTTTTCTTCTTTTCCTTTGTTTGATTCATCACTTACTCCAGCTATATAGAAACCTGCATCTTTTGCTACTTGGCATGAATGTGCAGAGTCTTCAAAAACAATACATTCTTCTGGAGTAAGGTTAAATTTTTGGGCACAATGTAAAAATATTTTCGGGCTTTGTTTGTTAGTATTTAGTTCATTTATAGTTACTGTGTAGTCTAGATACTTGTCTAGTCCTGTCCTGTCTGTAGCAGCCAATACAAAATCTCTTTGATTGGCTGTTGCTAGGCAGATTTTTATACCATTATCTCTTATGGCTTTTACAAAGTCTATGACATGAGCTTTTAATTCTAATTTATCTGTATATATTGAAGATAGTTCTTTTCTCATATGGTTAAAGATTTTTTCTTTTGATGCATGAAGCTTGTATTCGTCTTTTATAAATGCAGCTCCACCTACAAACCCTTTAGGTTTTATTTTACTTAGCATATCATCATTTGGGACTATATCATATTGCAATAGAAGGTCTCTTAGCATATCATCCATATATCCCATTGAACTAACTACAGTTCCATCAAAATCTAATATAATCATCTTTATGTTTTTCATATCTATATCCATTATTTTGTCAATTCAAAGATTGATTTATTAGGATCGTAAACTCCCCAAAGATCTATTGCAGCTTGTAGTTCTTCGTGATCTTTAGCATATTCTTCTATAGGTATATTTTTTAATACCGAATCTGCAGCTTGTTTTAATGCATCTACTCCAGCTTTAAGTCCCATTGGATGTGCGTGCATGCCTGCTCCTGCACCTATAACCATGTCATTTCCTATATCTTTCATCATAGCAGGAACTATTCCTGGATGTATTCCTGCGCAAGGGCTTGGGAAAGTTGTTTTTAAATCATGGAAAGGAGATTGTAGTGATTGAGCTATTCTTATATATCTTTCTTTTAAAGTAGGAACTTTTCCATATGCACAGTTATAAACTACTAAATCTGCTCCGTCTAGCCTCATAAATTTACCATGAACTATATGGGAAGATAGACCAGTATTCTCACCTAAATACATAGCTCCTGCAAAACAAGGATGCGCTAAGAGTGGAACATTTAAATCTGGGTTTTCAGCTAATGCAGCTAAGGCTCCATATCCTGAGGCGTGTGCATTTAACATTAAACCATTTGCCCCAAGTTCTACTGCCATTTTAGCATTTTCTAGCATTATATCTTGCCTATCAGTTATATTTGGGAAATATAGAACCCTGTGTCCTGTTTCTTCGTATACTTCATTAGAAGCTTCTACACAAGCTATAATTCTTTCTTTTAATGGTGCATGAACTGGGTTTGCTATTAGTTCATCATCTTTTATTATATCTACTCCTGCCAAAGCAAGTTTTTTAAATTGTCTTTTGATTACATCTATTGGAATTCCAGTACAAGGTTTTATCATAGCCATAACGGGCGGTCTTTCCTTTATATCTAGTAATTTTCTTATTCCTTTAATACCAAATTTAGGTCCTTTAAAACCATCTGTAAAGCTCTTAGGAAATTCTAGGTCTAATACTTTTAAATTGTTTGTCATAGAAATATTACCAAATACGGTACTTAAAAGCTCTGGTAATTGTTGACCAATATTTTTCCAAGGAAAGGCTATCCTTATTATGCTAGATTTTTCGCCTTCAGGTGCGGCTGCTTCATAGCTTGGTACTGGGAAGACCCCTATTACTCTTCCTACGTGGTTTTGTCTTACTTCTTCTGTCTCATCTGGAACTGGCATCCATGTTCCGGTAGTTTGTTCTACAGCTACAGCTCCAGCCCTCATAAGTAAATCACTAGTGTCTGATTTCATTAGATAAGTTGCAACTATATATTCGTCTAAATTAAGTGATTCTGATTGTGAAAAGATTATTGGATCGTATTTTGAATTCATTAAATTTGCCTCCTTATATTTTTGTTATTTATTTGTTACTGGGTTACTTGCAAATAAAGCTTTTTGATAGTCGCTTAAGTTTGAATATTGTTCTCCATATTTTAAGGGTTCTTCAAGATCTCTTAAGTAAGAACAAACATTAAAGGCACCTTCCATTTGCTCTTTCAATAATCCTTGATGGCAATGGTAGGCATTTCTATAAAAGATAGAATTAGCAGTTATAGGTTCATAGTGCTTTTCTATATTTAACCATTTAGTTAGTGTTTCTTTTATGTTAGTTATGTCGCCTACTGCATATGCAGCTATTACTGCGTTAGCGAGTGTAGCTCCTTCTTTATTTTCAAGTGTAACTGCATCTACACGAAGGGAGTCTGATTTTATTTGATTCCAAACATCACTTTTACTTCCACCTTCTGTAAAAATTACATTATTTATATCTACTCCAACACTTCTTATTCTATCTGTAAAGTATACATATTCATAAGCTATAGATTCTAATATAGATCTCCAGAGGACTCCAGTGTCAGTAGCACTAGTTAAGTTTAGAAAACATCCCGTTGCATTTAATGCTTCGTTACATCCACCTTGTAGATATGGGAAAAACATAGTTCCCTTTGAGCCAGCGGGTACTTTTTCAGCTTTAGCATTTGCTTCTTCATAAAAGCTGTTATCCCCAGGCCTATCCATTATATTGTCTCTAAACCATTGTAGAGATAATCCGCCACTTCGTATATATCCCCAATAATAGTATGTATCTGGAAGTGTACCTGTAGTAAAGTAAAGTCCTGGAGTATTACTTAAGTCTTCTTTTATTCCATCTACCATTACTCCAAACATAGCTGCAGTTCCAGCTACATCAGCTGCCATTCCTGGTTCTACTACTCCGCAACCTAAGAAAGACTGCATTGTATCTCCTGCACCAGCTACAATAGGGATGCCTTCTGGAATACCTAGAGCTTTTGACATCTCATTAGAAACATTTCCAACTATATCCCAAGGCTTAACTATATTAGGAAGTATATCCATAGGTATACCAAACATATCCATTTGTTTTTGAGACCAAGTTTTTTCAATTGCATTAAATCCAATAAGCCATCCTGAGAATGTGCTCCAGTCTATAAAAGCTTCATCCGATTTTAATCCTCCAAGTTTAGAAAGTACATAAGGTCCTATATTCATTACCTTTTTACCACGTTGTTGAAATTCTTCATGATTGTTTAATAGCCATTTAGTTATTACTGTTGGTTGTAGGGCTTCAACTGTAGCGTTACCACTTTCCTTAATCCAAATTGGTTCAAAGCTTTTTCTGATCCATTCTGCTTCTCCTTCTGCTCTAGAGTCAAGATATGGGATAAATGGTGTGATGGCATTTAAGTCTTCGTCTACTCCTACAACTCCACATATTATTCCATCTCCACAAATTGCCCTGATATTTTCAGGATTTATTTTACTTGTTTTTAGACATTCTTTTATTCCTTTTACAGCAGATTCTACGTAACTGTCAGCATCTAATTCAGCCCAGCAAGGTTTAGGATAAAATATCTCATTGCAGGTAGAATGTTGAGCTACGCATTTTGAATCTCCGTCGTAAATAGCTACTTTAGTGCTTTGGGTTCCACAATCAATACTAATATAATATTTCATTAACTATCCCTCCATATTTATTTTAATGTCAAGATTCCTTTGGCTGTTTGTAAAGTAGTGCAAAATATGTCTATTACACCTCCCTTTAAACTTGATTCAATAGCTTCTAATTTGTTTATTCCTTCAGATATAGCTATGACACAGGGACATTTTTTAAGATGCTTAAGTTTAGCTCCTAAAAATATATCACTTTGATCCTTAAGTACTTCCTTTCCATCAGAATTTAGAAAAGAACCAGCTACTATTGCCTTTGCCCCATTTTCATGTGCATTTAAGATTTCTTCATCACTTATGCCAATTTGACTAAGACTTGAGTCAGTGGTTGTCTGCCCAATTCCCATAAGGATAACATTTAAATTTTCGTATGCATCAAAAACAGGTTTAATAGCAGGATTGTTCATTAATTCCTTTCTTAAATAATCTTCCCTAATTATTAACGGTGCATTTAAAACCATGTGACTAGCTTTCATTCTTCCAGCTAACCTTTGGCAATTGTTATTAGCATGCCAATCGACTCCTTCAAAGGTAGCCCCACCTAAGAGTGGAATAAACTTAATATCTTTAACATTATGGATGTTAATAAATTCAGAAGATGATGATAAGGTTTTCCCAGGAGATACTCCTATGTAGTCTCCATTACCTACTTTTGAACTAAGTATTCTAGATACTTCTTCAGATAATTCTTTAAATGCATTTCCATTGCTAGGATTAACAACTAGGACGTGAGAGAGGTTAAACTTTTCCTTGATAATATTTGAAATCCTGTATTCTTCAGAAAATGGATCATTTACTGAAATAGAAACAATCCTTTCTTCTTTTGCATCGGATAGTAGTCTACTCACTTGTGGGCGAGAGATAAATAACTGTTTAGAAATCTCTTCTTGTGTTAGTCCATGGATATAATATAGCTTGCTCGCTTCTACCATCAATTTTAGTTTATTAGAATACATGAGACTCACATCTTTCTTATTATTTTAATTTATCCTCTAATTAAATTATATGATAAGAATTCTAAAGATTCAATCATTTGTCAAAGTCTGCACAAATGTTCAAAATATTTAAATTTCAGATTATGGTGGAGATTAAGATTTCTAATTTACATTATCTAATATGTTTAAACTAGGGGTTATCTGCCCGGATAATATAATAATTTTAAATAAAAAGTGACCTATATCAAGGAAAAATGGATTTTAAAGTGGTATGATAAAGATAGAAACAAAATAGTAAAACAATTTTTTATTAAAAATTAATTTATAAAGGTGGTAGAATATATGCTAGAACTAAAAGATATAGACCTAACTTTAAGCTCAGATAATGAGGAAGTAAGAGTTTTAAAGGGGATAAATCTAAAATTAGAGGCTAAAAAGATTTATGTTATGACAGGACCAAATGGTGGTGGAAAGTCTTCTATCGCCAAGGTTATCATGGGAATATATGAAAACAACAAGGGTAAGATCTTGATGGATTCTGAAGATATAACGGATAAGAGTATTAGCGATAGGGCAAAGCTTGGTATAGGCTATGCCTTTCAGCAGCCAGCACGTTTCAAAGGCATGAAGGTTAGAGATATGCTTAAACTGGCAGCTGGGGATAGGGATATAGATCCTTGCGACTTACTATTTGACGTAGGGCTATGTGCTCAAGACTATTTGGATAGGGAAATAAATGCTAGTTTTTCTGGTGGAGAGCTTAAGCGTTTAGAGATAGCTACTGTTTTAGCAAGGGATTTAAAGGTTGCTCTTTTTGACGAACCAGAGGCTGGT
>NZ_JBQDAA010000121.1:0-7396 GCF_052089545.1 Tissierella sp.
AGTTTCTTTTCTTTTACTTAGAAATTATCTCTTGACATATTACCAGATTGCTTTTAAACTTATTTATATTATACTTACCATATAAACCTTTATATAAACATAAAAAAGATGAGTTCATAGGCCAAGCTATAAACTCATCTTTTAGATACTTATATGTGAATATCTAATTTATGGTCTTTGACATCTACTATTACCTTGTCTTTATCCTTTATTTCACCTTTAATAAGCTTTCTTCCTATCATGGTTTCAAGTTCTTTTTGTAAAAATCTTTTAACAGGTCTTGCACCATATTGGATAGAATAAGACTTATCTAAGACATATTCTTTTGCTTGATCAGTAAAGTTTATTTTGATTTCTCGATCTTCTAATTTTTCTTGTATTTCATCAACTTGAAGATCTATTATCTTAAATATTTCATCTTTTAATAATGGTTTAAACATTACTATTTCATCTATTCTATTTAAAAATTCCGGTCTAAATAAAGTTCTCATTTCACTTAGAACATCTTCTTTTGTATCTTCATTTATATTTCCTTTTTTATCTATTCCTTCTAGTAGATGGTGGCTACCTATATTTGAAGTCATAATTATAACTGTATTTTTAAAGTCTACAGTTCTTCCTTTATTGTCTGTAAGTCTTCCATCATCTAATACTTGTAGGAGTATATTAAATACATCCTTATGGGCTTTTTCTATCTCATCAAGTAAAATTACAGAGTAAGGCTTTCTTCTTACAGCTTCTGTAAGTTGGCCTCCTTCTTCATATCCTACATATCCAGGTGGTGAACCAACTAGTCGTGAAACTGTATGTTTTTCCATATATTCACTCATATCAATTCTTATCATATTTCTTTCATCATCAAAAAGTACTCTTGTTAAGGCTTTTGTAAGTTCAGTTTTACCAACTCCTGTAGGTCCTAAAAATACAAAGCTACCTATAGGTCTATTTTTGTCTTTCATACCGGATCTAGCCCTTATAACTGCATCTACTACAGATTCAACTGCTTCTTTCTGACCTATAACTCTCTTGTGAAGAACTTTATCAAGATTTAAAAGTTTTTCTCTTTCTGATTCTACAAGTTTTGATAAAGGTATACCTGTCCAGTTTGATATGATTTCTGCTATTTCTTCTTCTGTTACTTCTTCTTTTAGCATTTTATTTTCATCTTTTTCAGATTCTTCACTTTCATTTGCTTTTTTTAGTTTATTTTCCAGTTCTACAAGTGTTCCATATTTAAGTTCAGATAATCTTTCTAAATCGTAGTTTCTTTCAGCTTCTTCTATTTCTCTTTTTACCCTATCTATATCTTCTTTTATAGTTTTGACTCCACCTATACTCTTTTTTTCTTCTTCCCATTTTTCTTTTAATTTTTCAAGTTCTTCTTTGGAATTAAAGAGTTCCTCTTCTAATTTTTCAAGTCTTTTTTGAGAAGCTTCATCACTTTCTTTTTTAAGTGCTGCTTTTTCTATTTCAAGTTGGAGCACCTTTCTACGAACTTCATCTACTTCTCTAGGCATAGAATCTATTTCTGTTCTAATCATAGCTGAAGCTTCATCCATAAGATCTATTGCTTTATCAGGTAAAAACCTATCACTTATATATCTATCTGAAAGGGTTGCAGCTGATATAACTGCTCCGTCTGATATTCTTATACCATGATGAATTTCATATTTTTCCTTAAGTCCTCTTAATATTGATATAGTATCTTCTACACTAGGTTCTTTAACTAGTATTTTTTGAAGTCTTCTTTCAAATGCTGCATCTTTTTCTATATGCTCCCTATATTCATCTAAAGTAGTTGCGCCTATAGTTCTAAGTTCTCCTCTTGCAAGCATAGGTTTTAAAAGATTTGAAGCATCCATTGAACCTTCTGTTTTACCAGCTCCGACTATATTGTGAATTTCATCTATAAAAAGAATTATATTACCATTAGATAATTTAATTTCCTCTAATACAGCCTTTAATCTTTCTTCAAAATCTCCCCTATATTTTGCACCTGCAAGTAAGGCTCCTATATCTAGGGAATATATTGTTTTTTCCTTAAGTCCTTCTGGCACATCTCCATTTACTATTCTTTGAGCTAAGCCTTCTACTATAGCTGTTTTACCAACACCAGGTTCTCCTATTAAAACGGGGTTATTTTTAGTTCTACGAGATAGTATTCTGATAGCACTTCTTATTTCACTATCTCTTCCTATTACAGGATCCATTTGACCTTGTCTTGCTTCTTCAACCATATTTACTCCAAAGCGGTCTAAGGCCTCATAAGTCTCTTCAGGATTATCTGTAGTTATTGTCTGATTTCCTCTTATCTTTTTTAGATTTTCTAAAAATCTTTGCATGCTTATATTATATTTATTAAATATTTTTTCAGAATGACTAGCCTTTTCTTTTAAAAGAGAAATATATATATGTTCTACTCCTATATATTCATCTCCAAATTTTTTCATTTCCCCTTCTGCTTCTTTTATAATCTTAGTATATGTTCTACTAGGATAAACAGATCCTCCTTGCTGTTTTGGAAGCCTTTCTATTTCTTTTAAAAGATCTGCCTTTATCATATCTACATTTTCATTCATAAAGACAAGAACTCTTGGAATAAGTCCGTCTTTATCATCTATGAGACTATAATGAATATGGATTTCATCTACTTGAGGGTTCCCATATTCTGTAGCTAAATTTTGTGAAGCTTGAATAGCTTCTATACTCTTTTGTGTAAATCTATTTAAATCCATATATTTTTCCTCCTATTTTATAGTATTTTTTAATTTTTCATATAATGTTTTTTGTTTTTTAGAAAGGCTTTCAGGATTTACTATATTTATCTTTAAATATAGGTCTCCCCTATTTTCTTTTCTATCTTTATATCCTTTTTTAGGTATCTTTATTCTTTTACCACTTTCTATATTTTCTGGAATATTAACCTTTATTTTACCATCTAGTGTATCTACAACTTGCTTGCTCCCAAGGGCTGCATCCCAAGGAAATACATCTACTCTAGATATTATGTTAAGTCCGTCTAATTCTAAAGTCTCATCTTTTCTGAAGTTTATCTTAAAGAGGATATCTCCATCTATCCCCCATTTATCTCCCTTAACTTTTAACTTTTTACCAGGAAGTATCCCTTTTGGCACCTTTACTTTTATATTTTTTGTTTGTCCACCAAAGTTAAGGTTTAAATCTCTTTCTACACCTCTATAAGCTTCTTCAATTGTAATGTTTAACTCCGAATCATAAGATTTTCTTTGTGGTCTAGCTCCTCTAGTAGATCCTCCACCAAATATATCGTTTATATTAAATCCACCGGCGGATGCACCTGCTCCTCCGCCTCCAAATATAGTGTTAAAGAAGTCACTAAATCCTTCACCGCCAGAACCACTATAAGTATAAGTTCTGCCACCATATCCGTATTGAGAAGGATCAAAGTTCTGCCCCCCTTGAAAACCTCCTGCTGAACCAAATGTATCATATTGTTGTCTCTTTTTTTCATCACCTAATACTTCATATGCTTCGTTTACTTCTTTGAATTTATCTTGAGCTTTTTTATCGTCTGGATGAAGATCTGGATGATATTTTTTAGCAGCTTGTCTAAAAGCCTTTTTTATCTCTTCCTGACTAGCATCCTTTTCTACACCAAGCGTTTTATAATAATCTTTATATTCCATTTTATTGCACCTCTTTTTTTAAAATTACATTCTCTGACCTTTTCTGACCTTTATAGTATAATTATATATCTTTTTGACAGAAATTTCAATAGGAAGTATGGATTTATCCATACTTCCTATTGAAATTTCTTTCTTTAAATAATCATTTTGTATTATATAGTTTCTTATAGTCTTTATCATTGAATTTAAGTTTTAGGTCATTATATTCTTTAGAATAATATTCTAAGATGAGTTTATCCAATTGGCAGCTAGTTTCTAATACAATATCATCATTCAAATCATGAGTTATTATAAGATTTTCCAACTTCTTTTTCATTACATTAATTTCATCTATCATTTTACTCTCCTATCTACAATATAGCGATAATGAGTATTTATCTTTTTTGTATCTCTTATCCTTCTTCAATGATTATTTCCATTTTATATAATTTAAAACATATTTCTTATTTTAAAAATATATATTCTTCATTCCAAAACCAACATATGTTCTATTATGATTTTAACACATGTTCGCCTAAAATGTAAGTATAAAATAAAAAAAATAGAAGATTTTACAAAGTTTGTAAAATCTTTTATTTTATATATTTATCTATTATATTTATTATCTCTTCTATTTTTTCATCGCCCTCATCTTCACTTTCAAGTATTGCATTTGCAACACAAGATCTGATGTGGCTATTTAATATATCTATATTTGCTTTTTTTAAGAGTCCTATGACAGATAAGATCTGTGTAGATATATCTACACAGTATCTTTCATCTTCTAACATTTTTACTATCCCATCAATTTGTCCTCGGACAGTTTTCAATTTATTTAAGGCCTTTTTCTTAGTATCATTTACATTTTCTTTTGCCATTAGTTTATACTCATCACTTGGTAACCCGCTTCATCTATTGCTTCTTTTAATCTTTTATCTTCTAAGTTGTCTCCTGTAACTTCAACCTTTCCTTCTAATAAATCTACCTTCACATCAAGTACTGATGGATCCTCTCTTAAAGCTTCCTTAACAGCCTTTTCACAATGTCCACAGCTCATGCCTTCTACTTTTAATGTTTTTTTCATTTTATATTCCTCCTAATATTTTTGTTTTATTTGCCCGATAGCTTACAATTACAATATTTCATTGTAAAAATATGAAATATGTAATTGCATAGCTCCTGGATAGATAAGACTTTGCATCAAAGACGCATCTGAAGCAAGTCTTATCTAAAGTTTTTAAGCCTTAAAGAGTTAGTAACAACTGAAACTGAACTAAAGGCCATAGCTGCACCTGCTACCATAGGATTTAAAAAACCAAGTGCTGAAAAAGGTATACCTACACTGTTATAGAAAAATGCCCAAAATAGGTTTTGACGTATTGTTTTCATAGTTCTATGACTTAGTCTTATAGCTGTAACTACTCCTTCAAGATCTCCCCTCATAAGGGTTATATCTGCTGCTTCCATAGCTACGTCAGTTCCAGTACCTATTGCAAAGCCTACATTTGCAGCTGCAAGAGCTGGAGCATCGTTTATACCGTCTCCTACCATTCCTACATGTTTTCCTTCTTTTTTAAGCGCCTCTACCTTTTCTGCCTTATTTTCTGGAAGAACATCAGCTAGGATATTGTCCACATTTACTTCATCTGCTATAGCTTTTGCTGTTCTTTCATTATCTCCTGTTATCATATAAACTGTCAGACCCATATCTTGAAGTTCTTTTATAGCTTTTGCCGATGTCTCTTTTATTGTATCTGCTACTGCAATTATACCTGAAAGCTTAGAATTTATAGATAAAAGCATAGCAGTTTTACCCTCTGTTTCAAGTTTTGCGAGTTCACTTTCTTTATCTTTTATATCTATACTATTGTCATTCATAAGTTTTCTATTTCCAATTAAAATATTTTTACCTTCAAAGTCTGCTTTAAGGCCTTTACCTGGAACTGCTGCAAAGTTTTCTGCTGAAACTATAGATCCAAGTTTTTCTTCACCATATTTTACAATGGATTGACCTAAAGGGTGCTCCGAAGCTTTTTCTACACTAGCTGCAATCCTTAAAATTTCATCCTCATCAAATTCATTAAATGATAATACATCTGTTACCTCTGGTTCCCCTTTAGTTATTGTACCCGTTTTATCAAATATTATCGTGTCCATTTCATGAATTCTTTCAAGGTGTTCACCAGATTTTATCAAGATTCCATTTTCAGCACCCTTACCTGTTCCAACCATTATAGCAGTAGGTGTTGCCAGACCTAGTGCACACGGACAAGCTATAACAAGAACTGCTACTGCATTTATAAGCCCTGTATTAAAATCTTTAAATCCTAGGAAAAATACTAAAAATGTAAGAAGTGCTATACCTATAACAACTGGTACAAATATTCCAGATATCTTATCAGCAAGTCTTTGAACAGGTGCTTTTGATCCTTGGGCATCTTCCACAAGTTTTATTATTTGTGATAAAACCGTATCTTTTCCTATATTAGTTGCTTTAAACTTAAATGCACCAAATTTATTTATAGTAGCACCTATTACCTTGTCGTCAACTTCTTTGTCTATAGGAACACTTTCTCCTGTTATCATAGACTCATCTAAAGAAGAAGTCCCCTCTACTATTACTCCATCTACTGGTACTTTTTCTCCAGGTTTTACTACTACTATATCTCCTATATTTAAATCATCTATATCTATTACTTTCTCTTGGCCATCTTTAAATATTGTAGCCGTCTTTGGCTGAAGGCCCATCAATTTTTTTATAGCTTCCGAGGTTTTACCTTTTGCAACCGCTTCAAATGTTTTACCTAAAAGTATAAGAGTTATAATCGTAGCTGAAGCTTCAAAGTAATATTCATGTACTCCAGCAAATAGATTATAAACACTATAAAAATAGGCTGCCGACGTACCCATAGCTATAAGTACATCCATATTTGCTCCTCCACCTCTTAGGGCTTTGTAAGCACCATTATAAAACCTATATCCTATTATAAACTGTACTGGCGTTGCTAGGATAAGTTGAAACCATCCATTTGTTAGTATATTATCTACCCCTGCCATGTGAAAAAACATAGCTGAAAAAAGTGGTAGCGTGAGTATGGCAGATATTATAAAGGATCTCTTAAGAGATTTTATTTCTTTTTCTCTAAGTTCTTTTTCACGATCTAAGTTTCTTTCCTTTTCAACCTCTGCCTTGTATCCTGCTTTTTCTATTATCCCTATTATATGCTCATCACTTAATAAACCAGATTGAAATTTTACAAGAGCCTTATTTGTAGATAGATTTACATTTGCCTCTTCTATTTCTTCAAGCTCATTTAAAGCTTTATCTACCCTAGTAGAACAAGCTGCACATGTCATACCCTCAACAAGAAATGTCTTAGTAACTAGCGGAACTTCATATCCTGATTTTTCTATTACTTCTACTAAATCTATCGGCTTTAGTAAACTACTGTCATATTCTATGGTAGCTTTTTGACCTAATAAATTTACAGAAGCCTTTTCTACACCTTCTTTTTTATTTAGAGCCTTCTCAACTCTTGATGAACAAGATGCTCATGTCATACCATTTACTTGTATCTCTATTTTAGCATTTGCCATTTCCTCACTCCTTTTCGCATCCCCCTATAGAGGGGGTATGTTTTTATGTTAACATCTCATATTTATTTTGTCAAATAAAAAAAATTTAATTCCTAGTAAAAAATCTGATCAACATATGATAATGTCCTATTATAACATTTATGATTATGTCCTAA
>NZ_JBQDAA010000122.1:0-3911 GCF_052089545.1 Tissierella sp.
GAGAGCTGGTATATTTTTATAACCAGTTCTTTTTGTAATTAAAAATTATATGGTAATTCATAGAATCTTTTTAAGTTCTTATATACTTTAATATATCGATACATAGTACAATTGTCAGGAATTAGTCAAGATTAATATTTTTTCAATATTTGAAAAAATATTAATTTGGTATAAGCTCAAATGGATTGATATAATTTACTTAACCTAGGAGGCAAGATTATGGATAGTCGATTATCGAAGATTGTATCAATGTTAACCGAAGAAGTGTCTGCAATATCCATCAAAAGAATAGCTAGTTTGTTGAAAGTTAGTGAACGAACGATTTATACAGATATTAAAAAGCTTAACGTTAAACTGAAAGCGTTTAATTATCCTATGATTGTAAATGTTGGTGGAGAGATTTCTTTTAGCGAAAAACTAAAAAGTCATATCGATGAGTTGAAGAATGATTTATTTGGAGAAAATGAAATCCAACGTCGACGAGAAAATATGATAAGATATATTATTTTAGAAAAAAAGTACTTTACTATTGAAGACTTGTGTAAAAAGTTTTATATCTCTAGAGGGACTGCTTTAAATGATATAAAAAACATCAAAAAAATATTTACTCAGCAATCTATTATAGTTAGGAGCATGCAATTTAAAGGATATAGACTTGAAGGTGATGAGATTGATATAAGAAGCATTGCTATAGAAAAAATAATAAAAACACTAAATGAAAAAGATAGAAAATACTTCAACTACGAAGATGGTACTTTATTATACAATCTGGAAAACTTTCTAACAGAAATTACGCTTGCTATAAATTTGGAAATTAGTGATGAATCATTTGAAAGAGTAGTATCAGCTCTGTGGGTTGCATACCAGAGGATTCATTTAGGATTTCCGCTTGAGCCAGGATTATTTAAAGATTCTGAATCTAAAGAAACCATCTACTTATTGAAAAACAAAAAGAAATTAGAGCAAGTATACCAACACAATATACCTGACTCAGAGTGCAGATATATAGCGGCTAAATTATCTGAATCTTCTGTTTTAGATGAAGGACAGTCTTTATCAGAGAGATGGATATTGTACTCGCTTTTGACACAACAGTTTATAGAAGAAGTTTCTGAATCATACAAGTTTAGTGAGTTTACAAGAGATGATACGTTATTTCTTGGAATCATTAATCACCTAAGGCCTGCTTATAAAAGGGCTAAAATGAATGAATATATTACCAACCCTATCTTAGGATATATCAAGGAAAAATATCCCATGCTACATGACAAAGTATTAAAGCGCATTAAGATATTAGAGAGCCAATTGGCGGTTAAGTTTTCTGAACATGAGGTTTCATACTTTACTTTACTTTTCGCTTCTTCTTACGAGCGAAATAAGAAAACTATCGAAACTAAGTCCAGAGTGATCATAGTATGTCACGCAGGGATGAGTACATCAGAAATACTTAAAACTCGGATGGTATCCAATTTTAATGTGGATATTTTGGGAACATTTAGTGCTCGAAGTGCAAAAGAATGGCTTGCATCAAACGATGTTAATTTAATTATATCTACAGTCGATTTCCATCATCCATCTATACCCGTCATTGTAGTTAATCCATATCTTTCTGAAAAAGATAAGGATAGAATAGCGTCTATGCTGAAAAAAGCCACAAGATCTATAGATATTGAGTTTTTAATCGACAAGATTTCTAATCATGCCCAAATTTTAGATGAAGATAAATTAAAAGTTGAATTAAGTCAGTATTTTGGCTTACCTATATCAAAGAGAATAGAAGAAGGAGGCTATCAACCAATGTTATTAGAAGTTTTAAATGAAAGATTATTGAGTGTCAATGCAAAATGTGAGTCAAGAGATCAGGCAGTTAGAGAAAGTGGGAGACTGCTTGTAAAGGAGGGATACGCTGAAGAAAGTTATATCCAAGCAATGATTGATAACGTTGAAGAAAACGGAACATACATTGTTATCGCTCCAGGCATTGCCATGCCACATGCAAGACCGGAAAAGGGTGCAAAAGCAATCGGATTAAGTATAGTAACTTTAGATAAGCCTGTAAAGTTTGGACACCCAACTAACGATCCGGTAAGTATTGTAGTCGGTTTATGTGCTGTTGATCATCAAACTCATTTGAGAGCTTTATCGGAGTTAGTAGATATACTTGGTGATAATAATAAGTTAAATAAAATTAAAAAAGCTTCAAGCAAAGATGAATTAATGAAAATTATCAAAGGAGGAAAATAATATGTTAAAAATTGTTACTATATGTGGTGCAGGTGTAGGAAGTAGTATGATGTTGCGGGTATTTACTCAACAAATTTTAGAAAAGCATAATATTGAAGCAGAAGTCGATGCTTCTGATATTGGTTCAGTTGATCCGAGTAATTATGATTTGCTTATTACTACATCTGATTTTGCTGATTCTTTGAGAAATGCAGATGGAACTGTTATAAGAATAGACAATATGATGGATAAAGCTTATTTAGAAGAACAATTACTCAAGCATATCAACTAACTATAAAGGAGTAGAAAGAATATGAACTTTATACTGTATCTAATTAATAATGTTTTAAGTCAAGCTGTATTTATAATTGGTTTAGTAGTTATCGCAGGTATGTTGGCAGAAAAGAAAAAATGGCACCAAATTTTACCAAGTGTTATTAAAACAATGATAGGATTTACTTTAATAAATGTTGGTGGACAAACACTTGGGATGGCCTTACTTCCTTTACAACCGATGATATCTAAAGTTTTTGGACTAGAAATGTTATCAACAAACATAGGAGAAGCACAAGCTGAAAGTTTAACAGGAATCGGAACAGAAATGGCACTTATTTTTGCTTTTGGATTCCTCGCTAATTTATTAATTGCACGTTTTACTCGTTTTAAATATGTACATTTATCCGCACATGTCTCTTTTTTCTTCGCAGGTTTAATTGCTGCCTTACTTAAATTCAACACAGATCTAAGTTTCATAGCTCTTGTAATTGTAGGTGCTATTATTTTAGGCTTATATATGACGTTTTCTTGTGCGTCAGTTGCGCTTTTCACAGGAGAGGTGAAAGGGGCGGAAGGTTTTACATTAGCTCATTCAAGCTCCTCAGGCTTAATTATTTCATCTTTACTAGCGAAAGCGTTTGGTAATAAAGATAAAGATTTGGAAACGATGCAAATATCCAAAAAATTCCAATTTTTAAGAGAGATGACTATTTCCTTAACTATTGTAATGACACTATTATTCCTAATAGTGTCATTGCTTGCCGGCCCAGGATGGGTATCAGAAAACATCAGTGGTGGTCAGGATATAGTTGTGTATTCAATTCTAAAAGGTGTAGAGTTTGGTGTATGGATTACGGTTATAATAACAGGTGTAAGAATGATGCTTTCTGAGATTATTGCAGCCTTTCATGGTTTTGCAAATAAAATCATTCCAAATTCTATCCCCGGATTGGATGTGCCCTTGCTTTTCCCAAATTATCCAACTTCAGTAATATTAGGATTTCTAATGAGTCTACTTGCAGGGATTATTGGAATGCTAGTACTGGGACTATTTAATTATCCTATTGTCGTTTTCCCTGCCTTGATCCCAACATTCTTTACTGGAGCTGCGACTGCTATATTTGGTAATGCTCACGGAGGAAGAAGAGGTGCAATTATTGGATCATTCGCAAATGGTTTAGTTCTAATATTTGGTCAAGCGTTTTTACTTCCTATGGTTGGATCCTACGAACCAATTATGCGTATTTTAAGTGAAACAGACTATACTTTATACGGTCCATTATTAGGAGGACTGCTGAAATTAATAGGAGGTTAACCAATGAAACATATAATGTTTTATATGACTTTGAATTATCCAAACAATGAAAGGTTTTTTGAAATCTTAGAAGCTTTAAGTAATGAAGGGATGACTT
>NZ_JBQDAA010000122.1:3921-7367 GCF_052089545.1 Tissierella sp.
GGGTTAAAACAAGCTGAATTGATTGAAGTACTAAAGCAAATTAAAGAGAAATTTAATTTTAAGATTATTTTAATGACATATTATGCTGGAGTAGAGAAATACGATTTACTGAGCCATGAAAATCTTTACGACGGATTATTGTGTGTGGATAAGAGTTTAACTAAAAAGGATTTAAATAAACCCATACAACTTTACCCACCTAAAATGGATGGACTAAAGATAAAAGAGAAATTACAAAACAATGAAACATTTGCGTATGTGATTTCTGGTGAAGGTAAAACAGGAAGCTTTGATGATGTCCCTACCGACTATGTAGATACAATAAAGAACATACGTAAATTTTCTGATATACCTGCATTTGTGGGGTTTGGAATTAAAACAAAGGAAGACGCTGAGACCGTCTTTAATAATGATGCTGATGGAGTTATTATAGGTACAGCATTGATGAAAGAATATATAGAAGGTGGTATACCTGGTATAAAAGATTATTTGAAAACATTTAAATAACCATCTAGTTGTAAGTTGAATCTCTAAGATTCAAAATATATTAAAAAAAGTAAGGAAACTCAAACAATTTAGAATTGTTGGTTTCCTTACTTTTTTATTTACTTATATTTTTACAAATATTAATTTGTAATGAGTTTACATGGGCATGAGCTATTAGATAAAAGATAAAAGCTGAGGAAATGTAAAATGTGTTGGAGGTTCACTAGTGAATAGCAATTAGTGTAAAAAATATATTATAGAGCCGGTACTTATAAAATAAGAGTTTTTATAATTACATTATCCAAACTTTGAATATAATTATCTGTCGGTGTGCTTTCTTGTACAGTGAGATTACAATATTTGCCAGAAAAATACTTTTTATACAAATGTTAATTAAGAAAGAACTGGTCGGGAGTCTGCTTCAAAATACTTTTTTTAGAGAGCTGGCATATTTTTTATAGCTAGCTCTCTTTGTATGTTTAAAATAATAACTTATATTTATTTTCCTTCTAGTGCACCAATATTAATCTGTCCGTTTTCAATAAACATTTTCTTTGCACGGTTTGCAATAACTTTAGTCGTTGTAAAATCGTATGTTGATCCAACGCCTGCGCCAACTAATGGAACAGCTTTCCAGAGATTTATAACTCCTTTCGTACCGCCTTTAGTGATAAATCTGAACCCTAATTTTTTATTTATGTTGATAAGTACACGGCCAGGAATTTTCTTTAATACAACGTTCCCCAGTTTGTTGCTAAATTGTACACTAGCCTTTTTAAAAATATCAGCCGATGATTTACCAATCATGCAAGCATAAACAAACGTCTGTACAGTATCTTCATTTAAATCATAACCTCTGATATAGGCGATTGCTGCGATCATTCTCATCTGTACATAAAGTACAGAAGTAACATTTGCAGGCAATGTTACTGCCATAGTGGAAAAACCACCAAAACCCGAGACAAATCCGTTAAGCGTGTTTTTCTTTAACTGATTTGCTACCATTCGATCGATTGCTTCATCAGTGTAACCGTAACGATTAGTATAATCTTCTACTAACTCTTCTAGTGGCTTTGATACTTTTGGAATGCCATTTAAAGACTTGTCATAAATTTGTTCCAGAATTTCATGGCCTTTTGTTTCTTTATTATTCATATGTCCCTCCTTTAAAAAAATGTAGACGATATTTTCATTCTGTTTAACTCTATCATATATTACTTGTTTTTAAATGTATAGGAGAAAAGTCAATTAAGAATCAATCACTTTAAATAATGTTAATTGAGGTAAGTGACAAAAGTTGGATTCCGAGAATATTGTAAAACTGGAACTAAAATGAGTTGAGCCGAAAATATTACTAACTTTTGATTTGCTATCATAAGAACTTTTCAAAAGAACTTTTTTTGTTATAAAAGATGATAGTAATAGGTAAAGTAGAAAGCTAATAAACTCTTTTCTTTAATAGCTTTTTAACTTAAAATAGGTAGGAATAGTAAATAATGTTTATTAGATTAAGACAATAATTTCGCATTGATTTAATTAAGATTGAAAGGAGATAACTAATGGAAGAAAATTATAAAAAGCTGGAGAAGCTGCTTGAAAATATGTCAGATATTGAGGAGCAGTTGAGTCCGTGGATGGATAATAATAATATATTCGAGATTTTGAAAATCTCAAGACAAGAAATAAGACATAGTAACTTCTTAGCTTATTTGTTTAATCCATCAGCTTCTCATAAAATGAATGATGCTTTTCTAAAATCATTTCTTGTTCATTTCTACAAAAGAAATCGATCTATTATCCAAGAACAAACAAAGCTTTCTGTTTTTGATATTTTTTTGGGAGACTATAACGATGCCTTGGTCTACAGAGAGCATTACAACATCGATCTATTTATAGTTTCTGAAAAAAATAAGTTAACTATTTGTTTGGAAAATAAAATTGATGCTTCAGAGTCGAGTCACCAACTAAATAAATACAAAAATTTTGTAGTGAAAAATTATCCAGATTATCAAAATCTATTTATCTTTGTAGATCCTTATGGAACGACTCCTTCAAAAAAAGATTGGGGTAGTGTAACATATACCGCTGTCGTAGAGATACTTTCTAAAATTTTAGATGAATACGAATTAAGTACTAAAGTAAAACTGCTTATTGAGGATTACTGTAGTATGTTAAAAGGGGATATTTTAATGGACGATAAATTACAGAAACTTTGTCAGAAAATATACGTTGAATATCAAGACGCACTTGATTTGATATATGAAGCTAAGCCGGATAGAATATCGACACTTCGAAGCTTTATAATGGAGGCTCTGAATGAATTAGCAGAAGAAGGGGAAATCATTTTTGATGAAAACGAATCCAGTAAACGTCTGTTGCGTTTTCAGTTGAAGGAGTTAAATACAATATTTCCCGATTTTCCTGATCACTTAGTGAGTGGCTGGAATAATCAAAAATCATATTATGTAGAAATTGAATTAAGAGAAAAATCAGTTTATACTCAAATACCTTTCAATTCAGCTAATTCTGAGGAAGTTAGAGATGATGTAGCATTAAAACTTTCAACGTTAAATGAAAAGAGAAAGGGAAAAAATAAAGACAATTGGACTTGGTGGGTTGTTTCAAGGAAGCGTATGACTCTGTTTAGCGGTGAATATATTTCAGAATTATTTAACTATATTCATGATGAAGATAGGATTCAAGTCGTTGCTGAAATAAAAGAAAACATCGAAAAAGAAATCATACGGATACAGAAAAAATTCGATCCTTTAATTCGTGCATAGGTGGGAATGAAGCTAGATCTTAAGCTAATGATTATTTGTGACAATCGGTGAATAAAATAAAAAACTCATTATACAACAAAAGCACGTGCTGATTTCAACTGAATCGGCACGTGCTTTATGTATGATTATTTTCTTTTCTTGCCTTTTTTCTTCTTTGCTTGTTTTTTTAAGTACTTT
>NZ_JBQDAA010000123.1:0-7295 GCF_052089545.1 Tissierella sp.
CATTATAGAAGGCTTCCACAGACAGCTAAGGAAAGTGACCAAGACCAAGACTATGTTTCCTTCAGATCAAGCTCTTGAAAAGATACTCTACCTTGCAAGTCAAAATGTGATAAAGAAATGGACTCAGAGATATAGAAACTGGGATCTCATATTAAACCAGTTAATAATATTCTTCGATGGAAGAATTGAGCCATATCTTTAAAATGAAGCCTTAATAATCTTTGAATTTAAAAAACACACTTTAAAAATTGAGTATAGTTATAAAAATATATTTATATTAAGATATAACTACTCATAATTAAAATTATTGCCAAAACTAATCATTTTAATGCATAAAATAAAATAATTTGGGCAAAGATAAAAACAAGTTATTAAATTGTTAAATTTTTACAACTAAATATTTCTTGTCAGTTTAGAGATGTTTTTCTCTCTAAAGCACAAAGTTATTTACATTCTCAAATTTAATATTTAAAACAATAAAATCCATAACGAAATTTCGTTATGGATTTTATTATTTATTATAAATATAATTTATAATTCTCTTCTATTTTCCATTGCCTTTGAAAGTGTAACTTCATCAAAGTATTCAAGATCTCCACCTATTGGAATACCGTGGGCTATTCTTGAAACTTTTACCCCTAGTGGTTTTACAAGTCTTGATATATAAAGGGCTGTAGCTTCTCCTTCTACTGTTGGATTTGTAGCCAAGATTATTTCTTTAACCTTACCATCTTCTAGTCTATTTAAGAGTTCTTTTACCTTTATATCGCTTGGACCAATGTTATCCATAGGAGAAATAACGCCATGAAGCACATGGTATTCACCCTTGTATTCACGGGATTTTTCCATAGCTATTATATCTTTTGCACCTTCTACTACACATATAATAGATTCATCTCTATTTGCATTTTGGCAAAGTATACATGGATCTATATCTGTAAGATTTTGGCATATACTACAAAGCTTTATCTTTTCTTTTGCTTCAAGTATAGCTTCTGATATCTTTTCAGCTTCTAAGTTTTCCATCTCAAGTATAAAAAATGCAAGTCTTTGGGCAGTCTTTTTACCTATTCCTGGTAATTTGGATAGCTGATCAATTAAGTTTGCTATAGGTACTGCATACTGCTCCATACTTATTCCTCCTAATTAAAGTCCTGGTATATTCATTCCACCAGTTAACTTACCCATTTCTTTTTCCATCATAGCCTCAGCTTTTCTAAGTCCTTCATTTACTGCTGCTAAAACTAGATCTTCTAGCATTTCTACATCTTCTGCATCTACTACTGACTCATCTATATCTATGCTTAGTAATTCTCTTTTTCCATTTACAACTGCTTTTATAGCTCCTCCACCAGCTGTTACTTCAATTTCTTTTTCCTCTACTTGTTTTTGTGTTTTTTCCATTTCCTTTTGCATCTTTTGCATTTGCTTCATCATGTTACCCATATTTCCTCCACCCATGCCTGGGAATTTACCTCTTGCCATTTTTACATCTTCCTTTCTTAATCTATTTTTACTCTATCTTCTCCAAAAAAGTCTATTACTTTTTTTATAGCTTCATCATCACTTTCTTCTTTAGGCTTAGTATTTAAACTTCCTAAAGAAAAATTTATTACTATCTCTATATTAAAATATTTAGATATTACATCCTCTACAAATTTTTTATTGTCTTCTTTACTTATTGCACTATAGTGAAAGCCAAAATCTTCATCATAGTTTATTTCTAGTTGATTGTTTTCAAAGTTTTTTAGCTTACCTTCCATAATAAGCGCATAAAGACTTATTTTTTTAGTTTTTATTTCTTTTAATACAAGGTCCCAATGATTTATTATAGTTTCAAGATCTAAGTCTGTAAAACTTTCACCTTCAGCCTTGTCAATTGTCTTTTCTACATCTTTTGTACTTGTAGGCTTTTGTGCTGGTCTTTCTACTACACTTTTATTAGAAGGTTGAACTTTAGAATCTTTTTGTACCACTTCTTTTTTTACTTCTTTATTAGGTACAAAACCTTCTTCAAGTTTTTTAATTCTATCTAATAGGGATAGTTCCTTTTCTATATCTACCATTTTTATAATAGCTATTTCAAGAATAAGTCTTACTTCTCCAGACCACTTTCCTTTGTTTTCAGCATCTATTAGAATATTTATTGCATTTAGAATAAATTCTATATTAACATTTTCACATTGACCTTTAAATCTTTCAATATTATCTATCTCTATTATAGTCTCTGGATTTTTAGATGACTTTACTATCATTAAATTTCTAAAATGTCCTATTAAATCCTTTACCAACTGATTTATATCTTTTCCGCTTGCATTTATCTCATCTAAGGTATTTAGTGAATCTTCTAATCCCTTTTCTATGATCTTATCTACTAATTTAAAAATAATGTCATGGTTTGCTATTCCAAGAAGTTCTAATGCGTCTTCATATTCTATACGTGTATTTGAAAAAGACACACATTGATCAAGTAAACTTAAAGCATCTCTCATAGCACCGTCTGAGTTTCTAGCTATTAGACTAAGTACACTATCATCTACTTCCATCTCTAGTTCTTCTGTTATCATCCTCATGTTTTTAACTATATCTTCATTTTTAATTCTCTTAAAGTCAAACCTCTGACATCTAGAAAGAATAGTTTGAGGAAGTCTTTCTGGTTCTGTAGTTGCTAAGATAAATATAAGATGCTTAGGCGGTTCTTCTAATGTTTTTAAAAAAGCATTGAAGGCTGAAGGACTAAGCATATGTACCTCATCTATTATATATACCTTTTTCTTTATATTAGTAGGGGGGTATATTACCTTTTCCCTTAGTTCTCTAATATCATTTACACTGTTGTTACTAGCAGCATCCATTTCCATTACATCTATTGTGGTTTCTCCTAGTATTTCAAGACAGTTTTTACACTTATTACACGGTTCACCATCTTCTGAGTCTAAGCAGTTTACAGCCCTTGCAAAGATTTTGGCAGCAGAAGTTTTCCCAGTTCCTCTTATACCGGAAAAGAGATAAGCATGACCTATATTACCCTTTTGGATTTGATTTTTTAAAGTTGTAGTTATATGATGCTGACCTAATAGTTCTTTAAAGGTCTTAGGCCTGTACCTTCTATAAAGAGCCTTATACATAAATCTCCACCTATTCGTTTCTATTTGTTTGTATACTTATATTATATCAGATATAAAAGAGTTTTACACATATAAAACGTATTTCATATTATCAATAATATTATTTAAATATATTTTGGAATAATATCTTAACCTTTTTATAATTTTATTTAATAAAAATATAAGAAAGTAAATAACCTATTATCAGCCCACCAAAGTGTGCTGTTGCACTTATATTTGGTACCGCTATAGTAAGTAGTACATTGATTCCAAGAAGCTGTAAGATGCTTTTTCGGCCTTCTTTAGTAACCATATCTCTATGTCTATGGATTAAATATACAAATGCTCCAAATAGTCCAAACAGACTCCCCGATGCTCCTGCAGATATAGTATCAAAACCAAAGAAAAATGTTGCTATATTTCCTCCTAGACCTGTCAATAAAAAGAATAGTAAGTATTTTTTAGCTCCCATAAGTCTTTCTATTTGTGGTCCAAAAATATATAAGGCGTATCCATTGAAAAATATATGCATAAATCCTATATGAATAAAAATAGAAGTTATAAGCCTATAATATTCATTATAAATTAAAATAAAAGGAGGATATAAGGCCCCATATTTTACAAGTGTTTCAGGATCTGTAGTGCCTCCATTTAAAGTGATAAATATAAAGTAGATTATCATTATAACTAACATGACAAAAGTCACTTTAGCTCTATTGTAAAAGTTTCTTAACTTATTGTTTTCCAATCTTGCACCTCCTTAAGATATATCTCTATACCTTTTTTATATCATATCTTTATTTTCTATTTCCTTTATAGTATATGTTACCCTTAGTCTTTAAATTAAATATATATCTAGATATTTAATATTATATCAGTAGTTTGAAATGGTTCAATCCTTTATTTTATCTATTATTATATTCCCTATCTAATAATAGTTGTTTCAGTTGACAAGCCTACTATTGTATACTAATATTGTCTTAACAAATTAATATTTAAAACAACCTCTAATATTAGGGGCAGTGAGGAGTAATAATATGAAGATTGCCATTGCCATGTGTGGTAAAACTGCTGGAAGATGTTCAACTATGGGCTGCTTTAGAGCTTATAACAATAAAGACAAGTATTTTAGTGTCTATAAGGATATAGATACAGAACTTTTAGCCTTCTTTAATTGCAATATGTGCTTTGAAAATGGAGAAGAAAAGTTAAAAAAGATAGCAAATAAACTTAAAGATAATAAGGTTGAAAAGCTTCATCTAGGTGTATGTGCTGTAAAATGTAAAGAGGACAACTTAGAAGAAATAAAGAAGGTCTTTACAGATTTAGCTATCGATGTAATAGAAGGAACACATTAGATATAATAGTTAAAGCAAAAAAAATGTAGAACTATTTCAAAATAGTTCTACATTTTTTATTTTAATAAATTTATTTAATCTTTATTATCTTATATACCTTTTTGATGTAAGTCTTCTTTTAATTTTTTTTCGCCCATATATATGGTTCCAAGTATTCCTGTAATTATCATTATAGCTCCTACTATGTCATATAGACCAAAATCTTCTTTTAGTATTATTACCCCTGCTAATATAGCTACAACTGTACTTATATTTCCAAATATAGCCGATTGATAAACTGGAAGTTTTGAAATAGAATAATTTAAGCAAAAAAACGCTATAATTGAAGATAGAATTGCTAAGTAGGATAAAGATATTAAACTATTTACACTAAACATAGGAGTAAAATATTCATTTAATGTTCCATTATATGCTTTCATAACAAATAATATGGCATTAAAGGATATTGCACCTATCCACATCATGACATAAGTTATTTCTACAGGTGTAAAGTTTGTAGATGCTTTTTTAGAACCTATGTTATAAAGTGCACCTGATATTACTGCCATAAATAATAGCAATACCCCTAAGTAACTTCCAGAGCTAGCTGTTTTATCTTTCATAATATTTATAAGAACTACGCCCGATACTGAAAGGAATATAAAGGCAATTTGAGATTTTAAAAGCCTTTCATCTAAAAATATCCTTGCAAATATAGCTACAAATATTGGAATAAGTGAAAGTACTAAACCTGATTCTGAAGTTGTACTTAAGTCTATACCTTTTACCTCAAATAAGAAATATAATACTGGCTGAAGTATAGCTGTTAAAACAACTATTTTTAATCTTTTCCCTTGGAGATCTATTTTTATGACTTTAAAAAGTTTAAGTGCTGTCAAGACAATGCTTGCAATTAAAAATCTGTAGGCTACAAGTTCAATTGTATTCATAGTTGTAAGACCCATTTTGGCAAACAAAAAAGACAATCCAAATATTACTGAATATGTCACCGCTGCCGAAATAGGAAGTAATTTTTCCTTATCCATAATCCACCTCCATAAATATATCCTAGTATAAAACAATATATCATATTTTATGGTTTATTGTAATCAAATCTTATGATAAAATAGATCGGATTAATTATAGAAATTAAGATCTAAAGTATATTTATATTATGTATCTATATACTTAGTGTGATTGTTTACTCACATGCTAGTATCTGTTTTCATATTTACAAAATAATATTTGAGGGTCACATTATTTCAAGAGATCTGAGCCCCTCATAATTAACTTCTCTAGAAATTAACACTAATGCCAAATATTAACCATTTGACATTATTATAAATTTAAGCTATAATATACTTCTGTAAGCACATTTGGAGAAATGGCCGAGTTGGCTGAAGGCGCTCGCCTGGAAAGCGGGTAAACGTGTGAGCGTTTCGAGGGTTCGAATCCCTCTTTCTCCGCCATTTATAAATTTTGCCGTGCTAGATGGGGAGTTAGCGGCACCTTATAACCTGCAATCCGCTATAGCAGGGTTGAACTCCCAGTGGAGGCATTCCTATTGTAGGGTCTGCCCCAGGTAAGTGGCGTTGACGATCGGGTCTTGCGCAACGGAAACTCATGAATCCCGTCAGGTCCGGAAGGAAGCAGCGGTAAGTGAATCCTTCCGTGTGCCGCGAGGTCACCTGGTCCGAGTTAACTGCTTGGGTAACGCCTGGAATAGGCTGTCGATATTGGGTGCACGGCTACATAATAAAAAAACTATAGTCATTTGACTATAGTTTTTTTATGTCTTTTTTTATCTTCTTATAAATTATTTACTATATTTATAGGTCTTTTACCGTCTAAAACTCTTTCTATATTATTCCACGCATTTTTTTGCATATTTACCATATCTTCAGTAGTTATACCTGCCATATGGGTTGTCAGTATTAATTTATCCTTTATCTCTTCTCGTAAATTTAATAAAGGATGGTCTTTACTTGGTGGTTCTGGACTAATAGTATCAAGTGCTGCCATTCCTATTTGTCCATCTTTAAGTGCATTTGCTAGATCCAATTGATTTATTATCTCTCCTCTTGCAGTATTTACAAGAATAGAATCTTTTTTCATGATTTTAAGCTTATCTTTATTTATTACTCCTTCAGTTTTTGGAGTTAAAGGAGTATGAAGACTTACTATATCACAAGTTTTTAAAAGTTCATCTAGTTCAAGATAGTCTATATCATATTCTTTTTCTTTATCCGGTTTTCTACTATTAGAATTATAACTTATTTTTGGACCAAATGCCTTTAATCTTTTAACAAGCTCTATTCCTATATCTCCAAGGCCTACTATGCCAACATGGGTAGATTTAAGAGTTCTTGTTCCCCTTTCTTTGTAGTCATTGTAACTTTCTTCAAACCTAAATCTTTTAATATCCTTATCCGCCTCAACTGTTCTTCTTAAAGATGCTAAGATAAGTCCGATGGTGTGCTCAGAAACAGATACCTTATTTATTCCTTTTCCATTACAAACATATATGCCTTTTTCTTTTGCGGCTTCAATATCTACTCCATCATATCCTACTCCCATAGTTTGAATTAGTTGTGCATCTTCTAACTTTTCTATCATATTTCTATTTAGTCTAGTTTCACCTAGAAGTATAATCTTAGCTCCCTTACTTTTTTCTATAAACTCCTTATCACTATAGCCACCTTCTAAATAAGAAATTTCAATATTTTGGGGCTGTTTTATATCAAACTCTTCTAAAGCTTTCTTTTCTATTGTTGCTAAAACCTTTATCATTTCTTCTTCTCCTCTTTAAATCAAGTAGTATTTTTCAATACTTCTGATTCTTTTTTTATTA
>NZ_JBQDAA010000124.1:0-3108 GCF_052089545.1 Tissierella sp.
TTCTTGTGGATAACACAGATATTTTTAAAAATCACATTCTGCAACTATCTAAGTAATTCTATATACATCTATTACGCTTTTAATCTTTTTTATTTCTCTTATAATATATTCTAACTGTTTTTTATCATCTATTTCTATATTCATATTTATAACAACTGTTTTATCTTTTTCAGTTCTTGCATTTATAGATAATAAACTTATATCTGCTTCACTTATATTCATAGCAATTTCTGCTAAAAGTCCAGATCTATCAATTGCTCTTATTTGTATATCCGCAGGATATGATGTAGTTTCTTCAGAATCCCAATGAACTTCTATGAATCTATTAGATTCTACTCCTTGCTCAATATTTGGACAATCAGCTCTATGAACTGATACGCCCCTTCCTTTGGTTATAAATCCTATAATTTTATCTCCAGGCACTGGATTACAACATTTTGATATTCTTATTTTTATATTATCTAAACCTTTTATAGAAACACCACTATATGACTTTTTATTTGTTTTTTGTACAGATTTTTTAGATATCTCTTTGTCAGGTTTAAATTCAATAGTCTTTTCATACAATTCTTTTAACTTTGTTATAACGTGGTTAAATTTTATATTTCCATATCCTATAGATGCATATAAGTCATCAATAGTATTTAAGCTATATTTTTCTGCGATATCCTTTAACCATTCATCTTTCATTATTTCATTTATTTTGTAGTTTTGTCTTTTTAATTCTTTTTCTAAAATCTCTTTCCCTTTGGTTATATTGACATCTTTATCTTTCAATTTAAACCATTGTTTTATTTTTGTCTTAGCTTGTGTACTTTTTACTATTTTAAGCCAGTCTCTACTTGGTCCATTGCTGTTTGAGGAAGTAATTGCTTCTACTATATTCCCATTTTTTAATTTGTAATTTAAGGGAACTATTCTTCCATCCACTTTTGCTCCCACACAAGTATTACCTACATCAGTGTGTACTCTATATGCAAAATCTATAGGTGTTGATCCTTCTGGTAAATTTATTATATCTCCTTTAGGAGTGAATACAAACACTTCATCTGTAAAAAAATCTATCTTTAAAGTTTCCATAAAATCCTTAGGATCCTTCAAATCATTTTGCCATTCCATAAGCTGTTTTAACCAAGTAAGCTTATTATCAAAGTTTTCTGTTTTAGAAATACCTTGTTTATATTTCCAGTGGGCAGCTATACCATACTCTGCTGTCTTATGCATTTCATAAGTTCTAATTTGAACTTCAAATATTTCTCCCTCATTGCCTATAACAGTTGTATGAAGCGATTGATACATATTAGGTTTAGGCATAGCTATATAATCTTTGAATCTTCTAGGCAGTGGCTTCCATAATGTATGAACAATTCCAAGAACACCATAACAATCCTTTATGCTATTTACCAATATTCTAATAGCTGTTAAATCAAATATTTCTTCAAAATCTTTTCCCTGTATAGCCATTTTTTTATAAATACTATAAAAATTTTTAGGTCTTCCATTTATTTGAGATTCTATATCCATTTCTTCTAACTTTGAATCTAATGTCTTAATTATCTTATTTATATAAGCTTCTCTCTCTTTCCTTTTTATAGATACTTTTTCTACGAGTTCATAATATTTTTGTGGTTCTAAATATCTAAGAGATAAATCTTCTAATTCCCATTTTATTTTAGATATACCTAGTCTATGAGCAAGAGGAGCATATATTTCTAATGTTTCTAATGCTTTTTCTTTTTTCTTTTCATCTGTCATATATTCTAATGTTCTCATATTATGAAGTCTATCAGCAAGTTTTACTATAATAACTCTTATGTCTTTTGACATGGCAAGAACCATTTTTCTTAAGTTTTCTGCTTGGTTTTCTTGTTTTGTCTTGTAAGCAATCTTCTTTAATTTAGTAACACCATCTACTAAATCAGCTATCTCATAACTAAATTCTTTTCCTACTTCATCATAACTTATATCTGTATCCTCAATTACATCGTGAAGAAGTCCAGCTATTATGGTAGCAGTATCCATGTTTAGTTCCGATAAAATTAAAGCAACATTTACAGGATGAATAAAAAATTTTTCTCCTGAGTTACGTAATTGTCCATTATGAGCAGCATCCCCAAGATTATATGCCTTTACAATTAGACTAAGATTTGCTTGAGGATTATATTGTTCAATTTTATAAATTAATTTTTCTAGCATAGTACTCATATTGTTCAGCTCCAGTAATTGTTATTTATTAAACTCTATAACTTTCAATTGTAATTTGAATACTTCTTCTACCATTGTAATCATTATAAGAAGGATAATATATTATATCTAAATCTACATTGTTTTCTTTTCCTTTATAGAGCCTTTCTAACTCATCTTCCCCATATTTTGAAATTATAGAATCTTCAAACTTTATAGTATCGTTAAATATAACCCCATCTATATAGGTGTTCTTATTATCATGCAAATTAAATTTTAAGACATTGCCTTTTGCGCCATATTTATATAGTTTTTTAATCTTTAATTCTTTTACTCCAAAAGAAGGTTTAGGGTTTCCCATACCAAATGGTTCAAGTAAATTTAAATCTTCCATAATTTTATCATTTAGAGAAGAGATTGGAAAGACAATATCAATATATCTTCTTTTATAAAAATCTTCTTCTGTAAGTATTGTTATATTGTTTAATTTAAATCTTAAAGATTTTATATTATCTATACTAAGTGAAAGACCTGCAGCCATAGGATGTCCTCCAAAACCTTTTAATAAATCTTTACAATTATTTAATTCTTCAAATATATTATATTGTTCAATAGATCTCCCTGAGCCTTTAGCCCCGTCTAAAGATTTTGTAAGAACTATTGTAGGCTTGTTATATACTTCTTTAATTCTACCCGCAACTATACCTGCAACACTTTCATGTATATCTTCCTCAAATACTACCAAAACCTTATCTTTTTTTAGATCAGTTTCTTCAATTTGCAGTTTTACATCTTCTGTACCTTTATTTGTAATAGATTTTCTTTCTTCATTTATTTTTCTTAGATTTTCTGCCATCTTATAAGCTTCATCTTTATCATTACAAAGCAATAAATCTATTGCCATTAAAGCACTTTCAAGCCTTC
>NZ_JBQDAA010000124.1:3118-7191 GCF_052089545.1 Tissierella sp.
TCCAGAAGCGTTTATAGTAGGTCCTATTATAAAGCCCAAGTGATATGTTCTTATTTTATTTTTAATGCCACTTACATCGATCAAGGCTTTCAGTCCAATATTTGTAGTATCATTTATTAGTTTTAGCCCATATTTTACTATAATTCTATTTTCATCTATCAAATCTACAACATCACATACAGTAGCTATAGCTACATATTCTAAAGTAGTATATAACTTGTTTTTATCCATTTCATATAAATCATAAACATAATCTACAAGTTTATATGCAACACCAGCACCACAAAGTTTTTTAAAGGGATATTTGCAATTAGGATTTTTAGGATTTATTACAGCATATGCATTTGGAACTATATATTTTTTCTTATCATTTTCAATTCGATAAGAAAAATCATGATGATCAGTTATTATCATTTTTATTCCAAGTTCATTAGAAAGATTTACTGCATCAAATGCAGATATACCATTATCACAGGTTATTATAAGATCAATACTATCTTCTTTAGCTTTTTTTACAATACTTTTATTTATTCCATATCCATCTTTAACCCTATCAGGAACTACATAATCAATATTCGCTCCTAATTTTAATAAACTAGTATATAGTACATAGATGCTCATCACTCCGTCAACATCATAATCTCCCACTATCCTAATTTTTTTATCCCCAGATATATTCTTTTTTATTAATTCCCCTGCTTTTTCTATGTCTTTCATACTAGTAGAAGGATGAAGATTATTTAAACTTCCATGTAGAAACATTTCAATAGAATCTTTTGAAGAAATCTCACGATTTATTAAAATTTTAGATATGGTAGGACTTATTCCTACATCTTTTGATATTTGCCTATAATCTATATTTTTATTTCTTACAAACCATTTTTCCAAATTATCACTCCGTATAAATATTTAAAATTTGTTTCTATATATAAAACAAAAACTGCTACTTAGCAGTTCTTGTTTTATATGATTTTATATCATACCAAATATTTGGAGCTATGAAAACAGAAGAATATGTTCCTGATAACATCCCTACCATTAGTGGTAGCGCTAAAATTTTTATATCTTCAACTCCAATAATATAAAGTACTATAACAGCAGTAAGTGTTGTTATAGTAGTATTGATAGTTCTTCTAATTGAACTACCTATACTTTTGTTTATAATTTCTTTAAATTTACCTCTTGAATTAAACCTTGTATTTTCTCTTATTTTATCAAATATTACTATAGTATCATTTATAGAGTATCCCACTATGGTAAGTATAGCCGCTATAAAAGAAGCATTTACAGGTAATCTAAATATAGCGTAAACTGAGACTGTTATAAGTACATCGTGCAATAAAGCAGCTATAGCTGATACTCCTAAAGTAAATTCAAACCTAACAGTAATATATGCTAACATAAGTACTGTTGCTATAACTGTAGAAAGTATAGCCTTATTTTTCGTTTCTTCTCCTATGGATGCTCCAACTGCTTTAGAGTTTATACTCTTAGCATCTACATCATAGTTTTCTTCAAAGTCTCTGCTAAGAGATGTCATGTCTTTATTTGAAACATTTAAGGTACTTTTAATAATTATATCTTCTTTGTTTTCTCCACTATATACAACGGTCATATCTGTATCTATTTTATCTGTTATTTTCTTTATATCTTCAGTTTCTATAAATTTATTAGCATCGATATTTATTATAGTTCCGCCAGTAAAGTCAATACCATAATTTAAGCCTTTAAAGACCATCATGATAATTCCTATTATTATTATACTTAAAGATATAAACATATATACCTTTCTATTTTTAACTACATTCATCTTTTCACTCCTATCTTTATGCACCGAAATATTTTATATTTTTACTATTTGATAAAGATGCTACTATTTTTAAAAGGGATCTAGAAATTATAATTGCAGTAAGTACCGACACTACTATACCTATAATTAATGTAATCCCAAATCCTTTAATAGGACCTGTACCAAAGTAATATAACACTGCACCTGCTATTAAGGTAGTGACATTTGAATCTACTACAGAAGAAAGTGCCTTTTTAAATCCTGAATCAACAGAAACTCGAAGACTCTTACCTAGTAATAACTCTTCTCTTATTCTCTCAAAGATTAATACATTGGCATCTACCGCCATACCTATAGAAAGTATAAGTCCTAGTATTCCAGGAAGAGTAAGTTTTACTCCTAATATAATCATTATATAAACTGTTAAAAGAGTATATACCGTTAAGCTTAAAGATGCTATAAGTCCAGGAATTTTATACATTAATATCATAAATAAAAATATAATTAAAAGGGCTATTCCACCAGCTTTTATGCTTGTCTCATATGCTTCAAGCCCAAGACTTGGTCCTATAAGTGAAGTAGTTTGTTCTGTAAGTTCTACCGGTAGAGAACCTGCTCTTATTAAAGTTGCTAAATTATTTGCAGTATCTATATCAAAGTTTCCAGTAATAACTGCTTTTCCATCATCAATAGGTTTTCCACCATCATCTATATTAGAAACAAGTGGAGCAGATATAACTTCTCCATCTAGAACTATATAGATTATTCTATCTTCATCTTTTTCCTCTAAAATTAGATCACCAGTAGTATCTCCAAACCTTTTAGTTCCTTCTTTATCAAGCTCTAATGTTACTACAGGAACCTCTTTTCCAATTGCATTCTGTTGAAAAGCTACATCTGCATCAGTTACATTTTTACCACTTATAACTACATTATCATTTGGATCTATAAATTGCAGTTGTGCTGTTTTTCCAATCAAATCAATAGCTTCTTGAGGATCCTCTGCTCCTGCAAGTTCTAGCCTTATTCTTTTCTCACCTTCTATAACTATAGTAGGATCTGCAATACCTAGTCCATCTACTCTTTGACTTAGTATTGCTTTAGTTTGTTCCATTAACTTCCTTAGTTCTTCTCCTTTAGCATCGGTTTCAGCCTCTAAAACTACATATACTCCTCCTGCAAGTTCTAGCCCTAATTCTACCTCATCCTTTGCCTTTTCAAGCTTAAAATCTCCTACTTGTATTCCCTCTAAAGCTACAAAAACTCCTCCTGCAACAATAGCTACTATTAAAACAAGTATGATGATGTTTTTATTTTTCATTCCCTTCCTCCAATACATTTCTATTTTTGATTTTCTAATAAAATAGTATCAAATTTATAAATATAAAAAAGCAGTGTATTAACACTACTTTTTTACATTTATTTATAAGTATATCTTGTCTATTATAACATATAGATTTTTTTATTTAAAGTTTTATTTTTACTCTATTTCAAGTTAATACCTATTATTCCACCTATAGAACCTACTAAGCCAGCAAGTAACAATTTTGTTATAGCAAATAAAATTATTATACTTTCTTTTAAGAATACAATATTAAACAATAAAAATATTATATAGTAAAATATTCCTAGCAATAGACCATTAAGCCAACCTTTTTCTTTTATTTTCAATGATAAAAACATACTAGGGATAAATATACTAATAATCATTATTATATTATTTATTATAATAAGCTTAGTTTCCTTCAAAGATGTATATTGTAATAATAATGAAGTTATAAATATCATACCTACAGTTATAATAAATGATAAAGTTAAACATTTAATTAAAGTCTTAAAGTTAATCTTATTTTTCAATTCTAACACCTCCTATCTTACTTTAATTTATTTAAGATAAGAGGTATTTATTACAAAAACTTCCTTATTAAGGAAGTTTTTAAATAATTTAACTGATTTAATTTTAATTTTTAAGCTTATTTTGTTTGATTAGAATTTATAACACTACCTATTGACCATCTAGTAATATCTAATCTAGTTTTTGTAGATCCAACTTCTAAAGTGATTATGTCTTCTTTAGCTAGTATTATTTTACCATAGATTCCTCCTATGGTTATTATTTCATCTCCAACCTTTAAACTTTCTCTCATAGCTGTGATTTCTTTTTCTTTTTTCTTTTGTGGTCTAATAGCAAAAAAGTAAAAGATAACTAAAAAACCAATAGGAATTATTAATCCTTGAATTTGTTGTGGGTTCATATTTTCCCCTCCTTTTTAATATTATTATA
>NZ_JBQDAA010000125.1:0-7185 GCF_052089545.1 Tissierella sp.
ATTATCCCATAGAAATTTAGAGATTAAAATGTGGGCTGTGTTTGACGCTTACTTTTATTTGTCGTGGTATAAAAAACATTAATATTATAATTAGCGGTACAATTACTCCCATAACAAACCTAGCAGGATCTGTCATAAATATTATCCCTCCTTATAATTTCACCATTTATATCATGCTTTATAATACATATACCCTTTATATTTTCAAATTAATTATTCCTCTCTTGAAATAACTTTTAAATGTCTTGGTAAAACCTTTATATCAAGAGGTAGTTCGGGTCCTTCATCCCCATCAATAGTACTTCCGTATTGACTATTATCACTTGTACTTATCTTAAGTTTTTTAGTTTGAAAATATTCTATATTTTTTGATTCACTAATAGTTTTAGCAATTAGAGAAGGAGTCATCTCTATTAATTTACTTAAATTTAAATTTTTAATAGCAAAGATATGAACCTTACCATCTCCTATTTCAGCATCAGGTAAAATAGATTTAAGTCCACCCATAGAGTCCAAAAGGCCTACAAGTATAACTGAAGCTTCTCCTTCCCATGTTTTTTCTTCCATCTCAAGTCTGACCTGAAAAACCTCATCTTTGAAAATTTCTTTTCCAATCGCCATTATATATGCAAGCGGACCAAATTTTGTTTTTTCTTCAACTTTTACATTGTAAATAGATGTTGCAGCCTTACCAATACCCAAGGTATTGGTAAAGTACCTATCATTAGCAAGTCCTAAATCAATTCTTTTATAATCTTCTTTTTTAAAAAGCTCTATGGCCTCTTCTGCTTCATCCGGAATATCAAGCGCTCCTGCAAGATTGTTAACCGTACCAAGGGGAACAATTCCAAGCATAGGAGGTTTTTCAAAGCCAGCAAGACCATTTACTATTTCATTAACCGTTCCATCACCGCCTAAAGCTATAAGAAGATCAAATTTATCCTCACAAGCTTCTCTTGCAAATTTTTTAGCATCCCCCTCACCTTTTGTATCTTTTATTACTAAATGACTATATTTAGTTTTTAATACTTCTTTAATTTTTTCTTTATAGGAAGCTGCATTTTCTTTTCCTGCTGTAGGATTGATTATAATCATTGCTGACTTGTTCATTTTATTTCCTCCTTGAATTTGAGTATATTTTAAACTATAGTTATCTTTATTAATTCTAGATTATATATTACAAATACACCTCTAGCATGCTTTTATTTTTAAATGTAGTCTTACAAGTGTATTTTACTATTATATAACTTTATCTTTACACATTCTATCTTTATTTTTATAGTTTTAAAACTAGGCTTCTATCCTTTCATTTATTTAAAGATACAAATATATTTACAAAAATAGATTAACTCTATCGAAATCAGGGTAATCTTTTTCTTAAGATTTTATTTTTAATTTTAATGTATAAGGGGTATATATTTGGTAAAGATAAATAAATATAGAGGAGGATAATGAAATGAAAGTTAGAAAGATAATAGGATTAGGACTTGTAGTCATGCTTGTATTTGCTTCAATTACAGCTTGCACAAGCAATCCACCAAATAAAGAAGATGGAGATGAAGAAATTGTAGAAGATGAAAATACTAATGAAGATAATAACGATTCTGCTTCAGATCCTGAAATAAACAATTCTAAATATACCAACTATGTAGGAACAATTAGTGAAATTAATATGGAAGAAGACCAGCTTATAGTTGCTGGAAAAGAGGAAAGTAATTTTGAGAATATATCATTTAATATAACAAGTAACACGGTAATAGCAAGCGACCAGTCAGAAGAAATTATAGATATTGAAAAGGCTAAAAAAGGAGACAAGGTTGAAGCCATCTATGATAAAGAGTCACCTATGACTAAAAGCTTACCACCTATTACAAATGCAAAAGCATTAATTATTAGAGATTCTGACCGCGAAGAGAAGTTAGCAATAAAGTTATCTAAATTTGATGAAAACTTAATTAGTGAAGATAATTCTCTTGAATTAAAAATAAATGATGATACATCTATAGTAGATTTAGACGGTAACCTTTTAACTAAAGATGATATAGTTAATAAAGAAGTCTTAGTATTTTTTGGCCCTGCTGAAACACTAAGTATTCCTGGGCAAAGTAATGCTAAAACGATAATACTACTATAATGAATATCTTATAGTAGTATTATAATATAACTGCATCAAAATAAGATCATCCTTTGAAATGTTGCTTATTAAGTCTATAGTTTCCATTGGCGGTATATAAAATAAATTATATACTTTATTTTGATTTAGAGGTTTAACTTCTAATTGTGGAAAAATAACGAATCATAATTAAGCTTTTCCTTTGTTTTCTATATTTAGTAGCTTACTTTACATATGCTTTTTGAAGTAAACTACTGAAAATTTTATTATTAAAAAAATTAAAACGAATAAAATCGATTCAATACAAAATTTGTAAGTTAATAATTAGTTATTTTATTTTTATAATAGACTTTCCTCTAGCTCTTCTAGTACGTACCTTTTCTAAAGCATCAAGTCCATCATCAAAATCATATACATTTTCAATAGTTATATTTATTTCTCCACAAACAATTTTATCTATTATGCCCATTAATTCTTCCTTAACATCCATGTTATAAGGAAAGTACACAGCTTTAATATTTCTCTGGGTTGTAAATTGATCTCCAGAAACAGATATAACCTTCCCTCCATCTTTTACTAGCTTCATACTCGCCATACTAGTATTTGGTTGGATTGCAATAGCTGCATCCACTCCACCCGGCATCCATTCTAGGACTTGTTCTACCCAATCGGAATCATGATAATCTACAGCTTTTGTTACTCCCAAGGATTTCATGTAGTCATGATTGTTCCTTGATGCTGATGCTGATATCTTACAACCTATATCTTTGGCAAGTTGAATAGCAAATGTCCCATTAGAGCCTTGATGCACCAGCAATAAATAAAGTATCATCTGGCTTTAATTCAAGCGCCTTTATCGCCTTTATCATTGTATTACCAGAAACGGGAATAGCTGCTGCTTCTATAAAACTCATTTCATCCGGTATAGGAACAACCAAAGAGTCTTTCCCAAGAACCATATATTCTGCATAAGATCCTCCCTTAGGCTCTGTAACACCAACAAAAGCCACTCTTTCTCTCTCTTTAAAGTCAATAACATTCTTTCCTATCTTTTCCACAATCCCTGCCCCTTCCATCCCAATTGGATATGGGAAGTGAATTTCTTTAGGAAAGAAATATCCATCTTGAATACCAACTCCTATGGCTTTTACTTTAACAAGAATCTCATCATTATCTATCTCAGGGATAGACATTTGAGTTAAGATAAAATCATTTGATTCTTTATTTTGCTTTACGATAGCCTTCATTTTGTCCATTTTACCATCAACCTCCTCTTATATAGTAACAATTACATATTCTAAATACTCAATCACTATATTCTTACCCCTATGCTCTCTTTATCTACCTTTTCTTTTCTTTATTTTAGCTTCTTTACTGAATTTATTATTAATAAAATAGATATAACTGATGATAGTAAATCTGCTAAAGCACCACTCATCCATATGCCTGTCAATCCAAATATCCTAGGTAAGATTAATAAAGCTGGTATAAGTATAAGGACTTGCCTGGACATGATAAGAAGCGTTGCTTCTTTTGGTCGTCCTATTGCCTGGAAGTAGGACGTACTGACAATTTGAATTCCAACAAAAGGCAACATACTTAGTAATATTCTAATTCCTGGAACAGCTATATCTAACAATTCTTTACTTCCATCCTCACCCACAAACAGTCTAATAATCTGGCCAGGGAAAATTTGAACTATTAAAAAACCTATTACTGTTATCAGTGTTGCACCTAGTGCTGCATACTTTAAAGTTTTCTTAACCCTATCATATTTAATTGCTCCATAATTATAACCCATAATCGGTTGTGAACCTTGATTTATTCCAAAAGCAGGCATTAAAATCACCATTGATAGCGAATTTATAACCCCCATACTTGAAGTAGCAAGGTCTCCTCCCAAAGCTTGTAAGTTTGTATTATAAAGAGCTGTAACCATGCTAGTAGCTAATTGCATACTAAAAGGTGCTAAACCATTTGATACAACATTTTTATCTTTAGATATTTCTTTTGAATCTTAAGATCGCTTTTTTTAGAATAAAAATAATATAAAACCCATATGGCTGAAATAAATTGAGAAGTTATGGTAGCTAAAGCCGCTCCTTGAACACCCATTTTTAAAATCATTATGAAAATATAATCAAGTGCAATATTCAAAAATGCTCCAATTAGCATAGTAAGCATAGCTATATTTGGATTTCCCTCACCTCTAATAAAGTTGTTCATACCAAATCCTACCGTATTAAATGTTACTCCTAATAAAATAATCCTTAAATAATCCGTTGCATATCCAATATTTGAAGCACTGGCCCCAAATAACTTTAATAAAGGCTGGAGAAAAATCAAACCTAAAATACTAAATACAATTCCTATAATAATAAGTAGCATTAAAGAGTTGCTTGCAATATGATCAGCCTCATCTTTCTTTTTCTGACCAAGTCTTATTGAAACTAAAGTATTTCCTCCTATCCCAACAAGCATAGCAAATGCCATAATAATAAGCATAAGTGGCATCCCTAGGAAAACACCTCCTATTGCTACTCCTCCTACACCCCTTCCTATAAAAACTCTGTCTACTATATTATAAAGTGCATTTACAAGCATTCCAACAATAGCAGGTATTGAATGCTTCATTAAGAGATTTACTATAGGCTCAGTTCCTAGTTTTTTTGATCTTTGATTGCCATCATCTTTATCCATTTAATCCCCTTTCAAAAATTAAAATTATAAATTATTTACTTTAAATCTTTTCTTTTATTACTCAAATATAAATATATCTTCAATCTCAACTTCTAATGCTCTTGATATATCTATGGCTAGTTTTAGTGATGGATTATATTTAGCATTCTCTAGCCTTTGTATGGTCTCCCTTCTTACATTAACAATTTCTGCTAATTCCTCTTGAGTCAGATCTTTCATAGTTCTATATTTTTTCAATTCACATTTAAATTTCTCCATCTTATATCACTTTGTCCAAATAATAAAATGAAAAAGCCTTTATTAAATGATATGCTGCAAAAATCACTGAAATAAGAACTTCTATAGTAGTAATTTTTGAAAATTCAATCTTGAAAAACCATGGGTTTATCTTTATAAAGATAAATCCTCCTACAAAGCAAATTGCAAGAAAAAACAAGGAAATTTTATTTGCTGTATCCCAGTTATGTTCCATCCTTTCATCTGACTTTTCTCTAAAATCAAAGTATATAAAAAAACTAAAGAAAGTAAAAAACACAAAATTTGAGTACATAGTATTTCCGCTAGGTGACTTCATAAATCCAGTAAAACCCAATATCCCTAAAATTCCAAGCCATCTTAAATACTTACTGTATTTGCTCTTGTTTAATTGTAATAATTTTTTATTTTTCATATTAGTTTTATCTTTATTCATATTTACCTCCTGTGATATATTTGTATCTTATAGTGACAAATATATCACATCGAATTTTCTCTGTCAACTATACATATGTAAACAATTGTAATTATGATTTTATAAGATTTATTGACAATTATACTTATTTAAGTTATCATATCTTTAATAGTTGATACGTCCATTATTGACATGTCAACTAACCTTAGGAGGTTTTAAATGAAAGTCAATGAGCTTAGTAATATGTTGCATAGACTTAGAAGTATTGAATATAAACTTACTCAGAATTTTGAAGATAAAACAGGTTTCAGACTTACAAGATATCAGATACTTAGTTTTGTAAAAGAAAATGATGGATGCAATCAAGAAGAAATTAGGAAATTTATACAAATTGATAGATCGGCCATTACCAGACATCTTAAAGTTCTCGAGGAAAAAGGCTACGTTACAAGGGAAAGAAACAAAGATAACGCAAGAGAAGTTGTTGTATCTTTAAGCGATTTTGCTAAATCAGAACTTAAAAAATGTCATAGAAAGCACAATGATAATTCATGTATTCTACCTATAAACATAAGTGGAGATCAGATAAATAAGCTTATTGAGCTTCTTGATATTATAGAAAAAGAAATATAAAAGGAGATATGAAATGAAAAATAATAATTTTGAAGATGTAGTTTTTAACAGAAGATCTGTTAAAGTATTTGATGAAAATGTGAAAATAAGTCAAAATGAAATGCTTGAAATGATAAATAAAGCGGTAAAAGCTCCTTCCTCTGTCAATCTTCAGCCATGGAGATTTGTTATAGTGGATTCAAAGGAAGGTAAAGATAAACTAAGACCACTTATTAGGTTCAATCAAAGACAGAATGACACATCATCTGCTATGATTCTCATTTTTGGCGATATAAAGTGCTACGAAAAAGCAAACGAAATCTATGGAAAAGAAGTAAAAAAAGGTCTCATGTCTGAAGATGTTAAAAATGATATTTTAAATATGTTCCTACCTTCCTACCAAAATGCAAGTAGAAAAAAAATGAATGATATTGTAACAATCGACTCAAGTCTTGTTGCTATGCAACTTATGCTAGTTGCAAGACACTATGGCTATGATACTAATGCTATAGGAGGATTTGAGGAAGATAAACTTGCAGAAGCTTTTGGTCTTGATAAAGATAGATATGTTCCTGTACTAATACTCGCTATTGGCAAAAGTAATTATGAAAGTCATGAAAGTACAAGGCTTGACGCTGCTGATATTTCCAGCTTTAAGTAAGATTAAAATTATATTATACTATTCTTGGACATATACGTCAGAGTGAAGATGGAAATCTATATACTGATGTCTTAAACATAATTTTAATAAAAAAAGACGCCCTAATTCAAATTAAATCGAATCAGGGCGTCTTTCTGTGTATATTACTTTTTTATATCCTATTGTTCTAAATAGTCAGGGTTTAAAATATACCTTATTAAAATGCGCATGCTTTTCTAGAAGCCATGTATCCTGTAGTGAAACTGGCCCCCTTTTTCCTGATGTCGTTTCAAAACCTACTATAAGCCATTTACCCAAATAATTTAAATTTGAACTTTCCCATTTTTTTACAATTTATGCATGCAATCCATATTTTAGGGTATATTAAATGAATATACAAAAATAATATATTAATAGATAGTTGCAGAATGTGATTTTTAAAAATATCTG
>NZ_JBQDAA010000126.1:0-7051 GCF_052089545.1 Tissierella sp.
GACATCTGCAGTAGGTCCTGGTTTTTTAACTCAATCAGCGACATTTACTTCTGAATTAGGCGCTACATTTGGATTTGTAATTCTAACATCAGTTATTATATCTCTAATAGCTCAATTAAACGTATGGAGAATAATAGGAGTTTCTGGTATGAGAGGGCAGGATATAGCTAATAAAGTATTACCTGGATTAGGATATTTCTTAGCATTTGCAGTATCTCTTGGAGGCTTAGCCTTTAATATTGGAAACGTAGGTGGAGCAGCTTTAGGTTTAAATGTGTTATTTAATTTAGATTTAAGGATCGGTGCAGCTATATCTGCAATTATTGCAATAGGAGTTTTTATATCTAAGGAAGCTGGAAAGGCAATGGATACCTTGACTAAAATATTAGGTGGATCAATGATAATATTAATAGGATATGTTGCAATTTCAACATCACCACCAGTGGGAGAAGCAATTCAAAGAACCTTTATACCGGAATCATTTCCTATCTTGGCTATTATAACATTGGTAGGAGGTACTGTAGGAGGTTATATAACTTTTTCGGGTGGACATAGACTTCTTGATGCTGGAATATCTGGAGAAGAAAATTTGGATCAAATAAATCAATCAGCACTTACGGGTATGGGAGTTGCAACTATTATAAGAATACTTCTTTTCCTAGCAATTTTAGGTGTTGTATCAAAAGGTTTAGTTTTAGATGAAGCAAATCCGCCAGCTTCGGCATTTCAATTGGGAGCAGGGAATATTGGATACAAACTATTTGGAGTGGTAATTTGGGCAGCGGCTATATCTTCAATAGTTGGAGCAGCTTATACATCGGTTTCATTTCTTACAACTTTAGCAAAGCCTATTGAAAAATATGAAAATAAATGGATTATAGGATTTATTTCTGTTTCAGCTTTATTGTTTATTACAATTGGAAGACCGGTAGTTCTTTTAGTAGTAGCAGGATCTTTAAATGGTATAATATTACCTCTAACACTAGGTACCATGTTACTTGCCTGTAGAAATAAAAAAATTATAGGATACTATGAACATCCTAAATGGTTACTATTTTTAGGAATAATAGTAGTACTTGTAACACTTTATCTAGGTGTAAATTCTCTTGCGGGATTAACTGAACTATTTAAATAAAGAAAAGTTGGTGATGATTATGTATAAAGAGACAAAATATATTGTAGCAGGTGATAAATCACTTGTAGTAGAATTTGGAAACTCAATTTCTCCAGGAATAAATGCTAAAATTAGGAGTATGGTTGAGGTATTAGATACTGAAAAAATAGAAGGAATAAATGAAATTATTCCTACCTATAGATCTATATTGGTATTATATGATCCTTTAATCATTGGCTTTAAAGAACTTGTAGAAAAATTAAAAATAAAAGAAAATGATTTAAAAGATAGCAAGGAAAGTGAAATAACAATTATTGAACTTCCTACAGTTTATGGTGGAGAATATGGTCCAGATATAGACTTTGTAGCCAAACATAACAATTTAACAAGAGACCAAGTTATAGATATCCATAGTTCTAGGGATTATCTTGTCTATATGTTAGGATTTACACCTGGATTTAGCTATCTAGGAGGAATGAGTGAAGAAATAGAAACACCTAGACTTCAAACTCCTAGAACTAAAATACCTGCAGGTTCCACTGGTATAGCAGGAAAACAAACAGGTATATACCCAATAGATAGCCCTGGAGGATGGCAACTTATAGGAAGAACTCCTGTAAAATTATACACACCATTAGAGGATCCACCTGTTCTTTTAAATGCTGGTGACTATGTAAGATTTGTACCAGTAGATGAAAAGGAATACTTAGATATATTAAGAAAGATTGAAAAGGACGAATATAAGATAAATATCATAGAAGGAGGTGAAGTCCGTGAGGGAGATTAAAATTTTAAATCCAGGACTACTTACTACTGTACAAGATATAGGAAGATGGGGATATCAAAGATATGGTATGAGTGTGGCTGGAGCAATGGATCATTTTTCAACAAGAATAGCTAATTTATTAGTAGGAAACAATGAAAATGAAGGTGTATTAGAAGCTACTTTGATGGGTCCCCAAATTGAGTTTAAATGTGATGTAGTAATAAGTATAACTGGGGCAGATATGAAAGCTAAAATAAATGGTGAAAGAGTACCCATGTGGACTAGCCTGCTTGTAAGAGCTGATGATAAACTAAGTTTCTCAAGTGCTTCTACAGGGATTAGAAGCTATATTGCCTTTAGTGGTGGTATAGACGTAGATGAGATAATGAACAGTAAATCTACTTTTCTTAAAGGGAAGATAGGTGGATTTGAAGGAAGAAAGCTTGCTAAAGGAGATATACTTCCCCTTAAAAATAATATAATTCCGGATTCTGGTAGCTATTTACCAGTAAAATTTAATCCTGAATATAAGAATCAAGATATTATAAGAGTGGTATTAGGGCCACAGGATGACCATTTTACCCAAGAAGCTATCCATACATTTTTAAACTCAGAGTACAAGATAACCTCTGAAGCAGATAGGATGGGATATAGGTTAGATGGGCCTAAAATAGAACATCTTGACGGAGCAGATATAATTTCAGATGGGATTGTATTTGGTTCTATACAAGTTCCTGGTCACGGTTCACCTATAATTATGATGGCAGATAGGCAAACTACAGGAGGTTATACAAAGATAGGAACTGTTATAAGTCCAGACTTAAATAAATTAGCTCAAATGAAACCTGGAGGAAAGATGAAATTTAAGAAGGTTTCTATAGATGAAGCCCAAAGGATCTACAAAGAATATGAGAAAAAGATATCAGAGATAAAAACTTTTATATCTGATAATAGATTTGAATTTAGAAGAATTAGAAATATGAATTTTAGGATTGGAGAAAAAACATTTAATGTTGTAGTAAGAGAACTTTAAAATTTTATATAGATTAAAACATTTATCACAAACTTATGTAAATATATAAGTTAGATAAATTAGTTATTAAGATAGTCTTGGTTCCTATGAGCCAAGTCTATTTTAATAATAGAAAATACAATTGTTTAACAATCTTTAAAATAGAATGGCTATGTTTTATAAGATTATTAAAAGAGGTGATTAGATGAATCTACAAGATGGAGTTAGTATATCAGAAGCTTTAATAGTAACCCTATTTAGTATGGGTATAGTATTTTTAACATTGATTGTTATATCCCTAATATTGGGTGGCTTTAAATTATTTTTTTATGAAAAAGACTCAGGAAAACTACCTAGTAAAGAAGAAAACAACCTTAAGAAAAACAATATAGATGCTGATATAGAAAGTAAAGCTATAGATGAAGAATTGATAGCAGTTATTGGAGCTGCAATCGCAGCCCATAGTAAAGATTCCTTAAAGAAAATAGATGATGAAGATTTGTCAGCAGTTATAGCAGCTGCTATAGCTGTTAATGATGAGATTGATATAAATAATGTAAATATAAAAAGCATAAAGAGAATTTAATAAAATAAGGAGGATAAGCTTATGAAAAAATATAATATAACTGTTAATGGCAATACTTATGAGGTTGAAGTTGAAGAAGTAAGTGGAGAGAGTAGTGTAAATACTGGAAGAAATGTTGCAAGTCAACAATCAGCTCCAAAATCACAGCCAAAACCACAACCAACCCCAAAGCCTACACCAGAGCCAGAATCAAAGCCAGAACCAGCTCCTCAAGATGCGGAAACTGTTAATGCACCTATGCCTGGAGGAATATTCGATGTAAAAGTAGCTGAGGGTGATAGCGTAAAAGAAGGAGATATTTTATTAATACTTGAAGCTATGAAGATGGAAAATGAAATAATGGCTCCAAGAGACGGAAAGGTTGTAGCAGTAAATGTTTCTAAAGGACAGTCAGTTGAATCGGGAGATCCATTAATTTCCTTAGAATAATTTATTAATAAGAAAGGAAGGAAAAATAGATGGATATATTAATAGAATTTTGGAAAACTACTGGCTTTTCAGCCATGAGTATAAAACAGCTTATAATGATAATTATAGCTTTAGTATTTCTATATTTAGCAATTAAAAAAGAATATGAACCATATCTATTAATACCTATAGCCTTTGGTATGTTACTTGTAAATATGCCCCTTGCCGGCCTTATGGAAGAGGGAAGTTTACTATACTATATATATCAAGGAACAGAACTAGGTATATATCCACCGCTTATATTTTTATGTGTAGGCGCTGGAACAGATTTTGGACCCTTAATTGCTAATCCCAAAAGTGTATTGTTGGGAGCAGCAGCACAGTTTGGTATATTCTTTACCTTTATTGGAGCAATTCTTTTAGACAAATTTGTACCATTTGTAAGCTTTACAGGTGCAGAAGCTGCAGCAACAGCTATTATAGGAGGGGCAGATGGGCCTACAGCTTTATTTTTAACATCAAAGCTGGCACCAAACCTTTTAGGACCAATAGCTATAGCAGCATATTCATATATGGCACTTGTTCCTATAATACAACCACCAATAATGAGAGCATTAACAACAAAAGAAGAAAGACAAGTAAAAATGGAACAATTAAGACCAGTATCAAAAACAGAAAAAATAATATTTCCAATAGTAGTATCGCTATTTACAATATTACTTTTACCATCAGCAGCAGCCTTAATAGGTATGCTTATGCTAGGTAACTTAATAAAAGAATCAGGAGTAGTTCCAAAGCTTACAGAAACAGCTCAAAACTCGCTGATGTATATAGTAACCATACTACTTGGAATAACAGTTGGAGCAAAGGCTGAAGCAGAACTGTTTTTAACCACACAAAAATTAAGTATAATTGCTCTAGGGCTAGCAGCATTTTCAGTAGGAACAATAGCAGGAGTTTTATTTGGAAAGCTTATGTATAAACTAAGTGGAGGGAAAATAAACCCACTTATTGGAGCAGCAGGAGTATCAGCAGTTCCTATGGCAGCAAGAGTTGCGCAAAAGGTCGGACAACAAGAAAACCCTTCAAACTTCTTGCTTATGCATGCAATGGGACCTAATGTAGCTGGAGTGATAGGCTCAGCAGTAGCAGCAGGACTTTTACTAATGTTCTTTGGTTAGAATATTATACAGTTTTTAAATCTAAGTAAAGGGTTTATCAATAGTAATTTTTAAATTGCTTGGGCGAGTTGTATAATTAAATGAAAGAATAAAGAATAAATAGAGTGTAATAAAGAAATCCAATGAAATATCCTATACAATGTAAGTCACAACACAAACAAGGAGGATAAATCATTGGATCAGACAAAGTATATCAAAAAAAGAAGAAAAGGTAAACATTTAATTTTTGAAGACAGACAGTTAATAGAGTATTATTTTACTAGAAAAAAGAATAAGAAGAATTTAATTCCATCACTAGTAAACTTAATAAGTGTTAGTGAATCAACGATAAGAAGAGAATTAAAAAGAGGAAAAGTAATTCTAAAAGATACATCTTGGAAAGGCTATATAAGCTATAGTGCAGAACTAGCACAGAAAGATGCTGACTTCCAAAGCACTGGTAAGGGTCCGAATATAAAATTATTTAAAGACTACGAACTCGTAAATTATATAGAGAAAGAAATAATAAAAAATAAAATGTCTCCAGATGCTGTAATTATGAAACTAGATAAGAAGAATTGGAAAGACAAGAATGGAAATAATCCTATATCTATATAATTATATAGATATAGGATTATTTCCAAACCTTACGAATAAAAAATTACCTAGGCGAGGTAAATCTATTAAAAGAAAACAGAAACGTGTTCATAAATCAAGCCATAAGATTGATGGTAAAAGCATATTAGAGCGTCCTAAGGCTGCTGATATTCGTAGTGAATATGGTCACTGGGAAATGGATTGTATAGAAGGCGCAAAGAAGAAAGAGAAGAAATGTTTACTAACTTTAGTTGAGAGGCAAACTAGGGAGACACTAATCTTTAAAATGCCATCACAAAGCCAATGATGTGTAATTAACGTATTAAATAAATTAGAAAGAAAGACTGGAAGAGTTAAGTTTTCAAAGATATTTAAAAGCATTACAGTAGATAATGGAAGTGAATTTCTTAATGACAAGGGAATGGAAAAATCTTTATTCAGTAAGAATTTAACAAAAACTAATATATACTATGCCCATCCTTATTGCTCATGGGAGAGAGGTAGTAATGAGCAGACAAATGGTATGATAAGAAGATTCATACCCAAAGGATCACTTATAACTGCTGTAAAAGTTAAAGAAGTTAAAGATATAGAAAGATGGCTTAATAACTATCCAAGAAGATTATTTGATGGTGAATCATCATATGAGTTTAAAAAAAGGATAGTTAAATCTGATATTGTATAAAAATATTTCAGTCATTACACTTTACAACTAGGATTTTAAATTGCTTGTAATAATACTTTACAAACAAAGAGTATTATTATACAATACTTATGATAAAATAAAACTTAGAAAAGACAAGTAGTATTTAAAATAACTTTACAGCGAGTTCTGAATTGGTGGAAGAGAATAAGTGATTTATTTACGAAGAGGACCTTTGAGTTTTGTTCTGAGATCTATTGATCAAGGATGCAACGGATTCACCCGTTATAGTGGCAGGGTAAAGATATTTACTCTAAGAGGTTTGTAATTGTAAAATTCAAACAAATTAGGATGGCAACGCGGAAGATATAGCTCTCGTTCCTAGGATTTATTTCCTAGGGATGGGTGCTTTTTTATTTATGGAAATAAGAGGTAAAACAAATGGAGGTAAGATAAGTGGAAGACACAATGAAAAAACAATATAAAATAGGAGACTATTTAAAATTTATAATCCCATCTTTAATAGGAATATTACTTTTAATGTTTCCCTTTCAATATGATGGAGATACAACTATAGTAGTAGCACTACTTGCAGGGAAAATGACAAGTGCTATGAAAGATATACTACCAACTATAGTTTTAGGATTTGTAACATTTACTGGTCTTATGACTGTGATTTATAAAAAGACAAAACTTGATATAATAGAAAACATGGATAGGTTACACTTAATTATACAATAAAAACTCGGACATGATATAATAAAT
>NZ_JBQDAA010000127.1:0-6979 GCF_052089545.1 Tissierella sp.
GCTGTAGCAAAATTTGCAGCTTCAGGTAAGAAGATTAGAAAGAAAGACTTAGGTCTTATGATGACAACTTATGGTTATGTATATGTAGCTCAAGTATCAATGGGTGCAAATATGAACCAAGTTATAAAAGCAATGAAAGAAGCAGAAAGCTACGATGGGCCATCTATCGTAATAGCATATGCGCCATGTATAAACCATGGTATAAGAACAGGAATGGGAACTTCTATAGCTCAAGAAAAATTAGCTGTAGAGACAGGTTACTGGCATCTATACAGATTTGACCCAAGACTTAAAGAAGAGGGTAAAAATCCATTTATATTAGATTCAAAAGAGCCTAAGAAACCATTTATGGACTTTATAAACTCAGAAGTTAGATATACTTCACTAAGAAGATCTTTCCCAGAAATAGCAGATGAATTGTTTGCAGTAGCAGAACAAGATGCTAAAGAAAGATACGAAAGCTACAAAAAAATGGCTGAGTAATAATTAAATAATAAAAAGCTCCTCTATCATAGAGGAGCTTTTTTTACAATTATTTATGCTTGGAAGGAGTGAAAAGATGAATAAGAAATTAGGGATAGTAACCTTGAGTGAAGATGTAGGGAGATATTATAAGGAACAACTAACAAAGCTCTTTGATAGTAGTGTAGAGATTAGCTCTTATTCTTTCGAAAGTGAAGATTTAGAGGCTGTAGAAAATATAGATGCATTAAAATCCTTAGATATTATATTGATAAGTACTTACTCCCAGTATGAAATAGTTAAAAACTATCTTGGGAGAGATTTTAATGTTGTAATATCTAAGCTTACTCTTTCAAGGAGTGGATATGAAACATTAAAAAACTTAGAGGGCGTAAATAATGCTATGTTAGTCAATTTAAGTTTAGAAATGGCTATAGAAACTATAGGTCTCCTTTATAGTTTAGGGATAGATAATATAAGATTTACCCCTGTTTTTCCTACCATGGATAAAGTGCCAGATATGGATCTAGCTATAACTACAGGTGAAACTAGATATGTACCTGAAAGTGCAAAGAAAGTTTATGATTTAGGTCATAGGCTTATAGATGAGATGACTATAGTTGAACTCTTTGTAGGCTTAGGTTTAGAGGAGGACTTAAATAGAAAAGTTGTTAAAGACTATTTTGATGGACTTATTTCTCACAATACTGGTGTGGAGCATCTTTTAAATAAATCTAATCTACTTAGTAGTCAACTAGATACTCTCTTAAGTCTTATGGAAAAAGGGTTAATATATACTGATGGAAATGGAAAGATAGTATCTTTTAATGGTAGTGCAGAGGAGATTGTAAAAATTAGTGGATCTGAAATGGTAGGTAAAAGGGCTAGCGATGTACTACCTCAAATAGATTTTTATGATTATAAAATAAAAAATAGGCTTATAAAGATAAATGAGGAATATGTAACAGTATCTATTTATAGAATAAATGATAATAAAGAAAAGTTTGATGGCTCTTATGCTATAGTGGAAGATTTTGAATCTAAGGAAAATGTGCAAAACAAACTAAGACTTCAACTTATGAAAAAGGGTCATGTAGCCAAATATAATATAGATGATATTGTGGGAGAAAGTGACGCTATAAAAAAGGTTAAAAGTTTAATAAAGAGAATGGCAAAGTCTAATTCTCCTGTTCTTGTAACTGGTGAAAGTGGTACTGGAAAAGAGCTTGTTGCACAGTCTCTTCATAATCTTTCTAACAATAAAAATAGACATTTTGTAGCTGTAAACTGTGCTGCTTTTAATCCATCGCTTCTTGAGAGTGAACTCTTTGGATATGAGGGAGGAGCTTTTACTGGTGCTATGAAAGATGGTAAAAAAGGTATATTTGAGATGGCGAATAACGGTACTATTTTTCTAGATGAAATAGGGGAAATGCCTATAGAGCTTCAAGTAAAACTTTTGAGAGTCATACAAGAAGGAGAAATAATGAGAGTTGGAGGCAGTGAAGTTATAAAGGTAAATTTGAGAATTATTTCTGCTACAAACTTAGACCTAGCAAAAGAGGTAGAAAAGGGTAAGTTTAGAAAAGATCTTTATTATAGATTGAATGTACTTCCTATAAATATTCCGCCGCTCAGAGAAAGAAAAAGTGATATAGAGCTTTTATTCTCTTATTTTAAAAAGAAAAATAATTCTTCTTTTAAAATGAATGAAGGTGCCCAAAGAGTTATAAAAGGCCATAGATGGGATGGGAATATTAGAGAACTTGTAAGTTGTGTGCTTTATCTGGATAATCTGGATAAAAGAGAAATTGGAAAAGATGATCTTCCTTATCATATAAAAAATGAAATTGAAGAGGGAAAGATTGAAGAAATAGAAGTTGGCCATATTAAAGATAAAAAACAAAGGATAGTACTCCAGATATTATATGAAGCATTTTTAAATAAAGAAAAAGTGGGTAGAAAAAGAATAAGCAAAAGAGCTTATAGTAAAAAATATCATTTGACAGAATATGATGTAAAAGGTATTTTAAAAGAACTCTCTGATCTAAAACTTGTAGATATTTCAATAGGCAGAGGTGGAACTATAATAAATAAAAAAGGTATAAAGTTAATAGAGGAAAATGAATAAATAGGGTTAACTGTCGTTGGAAAATACAGTTAACCCTATTTATTGTCTTTTTACCTACCTTATCATTGAAAAGTTTAATAGATAAAAAATAAGATTAAAGAATTAAATGTTGACAATACTATTGTTAGCAGAATAAAAATATATTTAAATATATTTTTTTAAATAGTTGGCATTATTATTGCAACTATATATGGTGATTGGTATTATACTATGTATTTATATATAAAAAGGAGGGAAAGGTATGTCAAAAGAAGAAACAGGTAAAAAGAGTGTTTTTCAAAACTATAAATCGCTAATACTTCTGATAATAGGTATAGCTGTGGGTTCTATAGTTGGATTGGTATTTAAAGAAAAGGCAGTTGTACTTAAGCCATTTGGTGAATTATTTCTTAATATGATGTTCACTGCAGTTGTACCTTTAGTATTTTTTAGTTTAGCAAGTTCGATCGCTAAGATGAATAATATGCAAAGGCTTGGAAAGATATTATCTCGTACATTAATAATATTTATAGTTACTGCTATTATTGCTGCAATATTTATTATATTTGTAGTTTCTATAGTACCACCAGCAGAGGGAGTAGATATAGACTTTGGTGGATATGAAGAACCAGAAACATTTAGCTTTTTAGATCAAGTTGTAGAAGCAGTATCTGTTAATGATTTCAGCGGTATTTTATCAAAGAATGCTATGCTTCCATTAATAATATTTTCTATAACGCTTGGATATTGTATTAGTTTTGTAAGTGAAAATATTGAGGACAATCCAGTCATTAAATTTTTAGATATTATGAGTGAAGCTTTTATGAAGATGATAGGTATAATCATGCTTTATGCTCCAATAGGACTAGGTGCATATTTTGCAGCCTTGATTGGGGACTATGGTACAGAACTTCTTGGAGCTTATGGTAAGGCTATAATAATGTTTTATCCTATATGTATAGCTTACTTTTTAGTAGCATTTACACTTTATGCATATTGGGCAGGTGGAGCAAGAGGAATAAAAACATTTTATAAAAATATATTCCCATCAGTAGTTACTTCCCTTGCGACTCAAAGTTCTATAGCGACTCTTCCTACTAACTTTGCAGCTACAAAACGTATAGGAATTAAAGAAGACGTAAGTTCTATTATACTTCCTATGGGAGCTACAGTTCATATGGACGGAACGGTACTTACCAGTCTTATGAAAATAGCATTTTTATTTGGGATCTTTAACTTAGAATTTGTTGGAGTTCAAGTTTGGGTTACAGCCATAGTTATTTCAGCTATGTCAGGAGTTATATTAAGCGGTATTCCTGGTGGTGGAATGATGGGCTCTATGGTTATAATTAGTTTTTATGGATTTAATCAAGATGTACTACCTATTATAGTGACTATTGGTTTATTAACTGATGCTGTTGCTACTATGATTAACTGTACTGGAGACGTTGTAGTAAGCATGATGGTAAGTAAAATTGTAGATGGTAAAGATTGGATGAAGAAAAATAAAAAAGAAGATATTATAAGTGAGCAATAAAAGGAGAGATTCGATGTATAAATATGATGATAATACTATAGATAGATCCAATACTGCTTCAGTAAAATATGAAGAAATGGATATGAAGTTTGGTAGGGACGATTTAACTCCTCTATGGGTAGCGGATATGGATATAAAGGCACCTGATTTTATCATAGATGCTATTAAGAAAAGAGCAGAGCACGGTATATTTGGTTATTCCAAGAGAATGCCAGAGTTTTATGATTCTATAGTAAATTGGTTAGATACAAGACATGATTTAAAAGTTACCAGCGAAGATATAGAATATGCTCCAGGTGTAGTCTTCTTATTAAATATGATGATTAGAAAGTTTACTGAAAAAGGTGATAAAATAATCATACAACCACCTGTTTACTATCCTTTTAAAAGTGTTATAGAAGGAAATGATAGAGTTGTTATGGAAAGTGAGTTAGTATTAAAAGGCGATAAATATGAGATGGATTTTGAAGATTTAAAGAAAAAAGCTAGTCATCCAGATTGTAAGATGATGCTTCTTTGTAGTCCTCATAATCCTACGGGAAGAGTTTGGAAAAAAGAAGAACTAGAGAAGTTGGGAAGAATTTGTATAGACAATGATGTACTTGTAGTTTCAGATGAGATACATTATGATTTGGTTTATAAGCCAAATAAGCATATTCCTTTTGCGAGTATTTCTGATGAGTTTAAGAAAAACTCTATAACGTGTACTGCTCCTAGTAAGACATTTAATATAGCTGGGCTTCATAGTGCATTTTGTATTATAAATGATAAGGAAAGAATGGATATATACAGAAGTGAACTTGGGCTTTTAGACTTAAATCGTTCAAACGTATTTAGTCAAACAGTAACTCAAACTGTTTATGAAAATGGTCATGAATGGGTAGATGGAGTTAATGAATTCCTTAAGGGAAATATGGAATATTGTGTAGATTATATTAATAAAAATATAGATGGTATCCATGCGCTTGAACTAGAAGGAACTTACCTACTTTGGATGGATTGTAGGGGACTCCATTTAAGTTTAGAAAAACTTGATGATTTATTTATAAATAAAGCAGGTCTTGCACTAGATAGTGGACATTGGTTTGGAAAGCCAGGAGAAGGCTTTATGAGATTAAACCTTGCTTGTCCAAGAGAAGTGCTTAAAGATTCGCTTGAAAAATTAGAAGCTGCAGTGAAGAGTTTATAAGTATAAACTTTACGGATAAAGTATTTATATAGCATAAAATCCTTATAAGGATTTTATGCTATATTTTTTATAAATAAAATTTATAAGTTGTAAATTTGAAGAAAGCACAATTTAAATTTTATCGAATCACAGTGTAAAAATAAACTTAAAGAAAACGTTGTCTTTTGTCGAATGATATGGTATAATAAATTCACAAAGCGACAAAGGTTCACGAGGTGAGCAAATGTAAGGGGGATGTTCTGTGTCTGCTTATACTGACAAGGAAATGATAAAAGTTTCGTATTATTATTATAGAAAGAGCCTTACTCAAGCTCAAATAGCAAAAAAAATGAAAATGTCTAGGCAAAGGGTAAACAGAATATTAAAAAAAGCTTTAGAAGATAATATAGTTGAAATAAAGATCAATAATGTTGATAAATATAATGTGGAACTAGAAAATAAAGTAGAGGAAATGTTTGGACTTAAACAAGTTATAATAGTTTCACCCATAGACAGTGATACATTATTTACATCTTTGGGGCTAGCTGCTGCCCAATATGTAGTATCTTTAGTAAAAAAAGGTGATATAATAGGTGCTACATGGGGGAGAACAATATCAGAGGTAGCTAAAAATTTATCGGTTAATAAGAGGTTAGAAGTTTCGGCTGTACAGATGATTGGTGGTTTAAATGTAGCCAGTAAAAGCTTACAGGCCGATGAAATAGCTAGAACTATAGGAAGAAAACTTGGTGGAGAATCTCATATACTTTATGCGCCAGCACTTGTAGAAAAACATAGTATAAAAGATGCACTTATGTCTGATATGAATATAAAAGAAACTTTTAAAAAGATGGAAAAGTGTAATATTATATTGGCTGGAATAGGTGAGTTAAAAGAAGATACATATCTGTTAAAGGATATAGATAGGAATGAAAATTATAAAAAATATTTTATTTCAAAAAATGCAGTTGGAGATATTGGATTTCGCTGGTATGATTTAAATGGACAACCTGTAGAAAATGAATATGAAAATAAAACTATAGGATATAATATTTTAAAAAACAATAAAGATGCCTTAGTAATGGGTATAGCAGGCGGAGAAAGAAAATTTGAAGCAATCCTAGGTGCATTAAGAGGTAAATATTTGGATGTTTTAGTAACTGATAGCAATACAGCTAATAAGTTGATTAAATTGTAATTGCAATGTATATATTGTGATTATAATTATCATATAAAACAATCTATAAAAAAGAGGAGTGGTAGTTTAAATGAAGCATAATTATGATGTGGAGTATTTTCAAAAAAGTGCAGATTATATACTAGATAAGGTTGATTTCAAACCTGAAATTGCCTTGATATTAGGTTCAGCACTTGGCACTTTAGCTGAGGAAATAGAAAATCCAGTAGTTGTTGATTACAATGATATACCTGGTTTTTTAACTTCTACTGTAGAATCGCATGCTGGTAAACTTATATTAGGTGAATTAAGTGGTAAAAAGGTTGTTTGTATGTCTGGTAGGTTTCATTACTATGAGGGATATGATTTTGAACAACTTGTTACACCTATAAGAGTTTTACATTTATTAGGAGTTGAGACTGTTGTCTTAACAAATGCAGCAGGTGGAGTAAATACTTCTTACAATGTTGGAGATATAATGATAATAGAAGACCATATAAAACTTATGGGGGCAAGTCCTTTAAG
>NZ_JBQDAA010000128.1:0-5869 GCF_052089545.1 Tissierella sp.
TATTAGGTTATTTATAGTGCTTATAATATACTCTATAGTCAATGCAATATTAATTATGATTATTAGAAAAATAGATAGATTTTTTAAACTTCCTATTTTAAATACATTAAATACATTCGCAGGTCTTGTATTTGGTTTGCTCAAGGGTGTTTTGATTGTTTTTATAATATACACACTATTAACTCCTGTAATTATATTAAATAAAGAAAGCTTTATTGCAACTAATACAATGGAATCTGCCTTAGGGATGTACTTTTATAATCCTGACTTTTTACTAAATTTTTTAAAGAATAATTATATAAACTTTATGAACTTCATGACATTGTGAACCGCCCTAAAAATAATAAAGTCTGTCCTTATGGTATTCAAAACACCTCATGGACAGAACTTTATTATTTTATTAATTTTTCACTTTATCCATCCCCCAAATTATTGGAGCAAATATATATGCAAAAGGCATTGACATAACAGGAATAACAAGAAAGTCTATTACAGGATGGTCTAAAAGCCATACACTTACTTTATCACCTGAATAAGGAAAAAGTACTATTGCAATAAGCATATATATTGTCACAATAATCCAAGGTATAGATGTAGGATCTACCTTTATGTAGCTATTCATAAGATAATAATAAGCAAAAAAGAAAAATATGCCAACTAAAATATATAGTATTTTAAATCCTAAACTATTTTCTTTCACACTATCACCTCCTAGTTTATTAATCTTATAGAATAACTTTACTAAACAATAATCATAAATTAATCAGAATTTACTCCCTCCAGTAGTACTCTTTCAAATATTATCATAGTCATTGCAAAGTGAAATAAAGATGCAAGCATTACTTCTTTTACGACTCCATCAAATATCAAACGAGAAGATATAAAGATACAGATTGGAAGGTATAAAAAATAAAATTTATCTTTATTTTTTATATTAAAATTTTTCTTCTTAAAAAGTATAAATCCTTGATACACTATAGCTATAAAAATTAAAAATATTAAAATAAAATTACTCTCTTTCATCTTCGATTAAAGGAAGCTTTATAACTACTATAGCTCCTTTTCCCCCTTCCTTATTAATAATATCTAAACTCCCACCATTAGACTTTAGATAAGAATCTGCAAAATATAGGCCTATTCCGTATCCTTTGCCTAAACTTCTAGCTTTATTTTCAGTAAAAAATAATTCTTTTGCTTTTGATGGGTCTGTAAATCCCTCACCATTGTCCTCTACATTTATATATAAATATTCTTCATCATTATCTATATTTATGGTTACCCTATCGTCTCCCCCATATTTAAAGGCATTGGACAAAACATTTATAACCGCCTTTTCAAGACTTTTATAATCTATTTTGATAATCTTTCCATTATTAACATCTATACTTGTAGCTAATCTTTCTTCAAATGAATTTGAATATATTTCTAAATTATCTTTTAGTTTTTCCATTAAACTTTTAAGTCCATATTCTTTAGCTATAGACTTTTCTTTTGTCCATGTTTCTATAATATTTTGTAGTTCATCTACTAAAGAAGATATTTCATCAGTATTTGACTTAAGTCTTAATAATCGATCCTTATCTCTTTTCTTTAAACCATCTTCTTCTAACATTTCTGCATTGGATTTTATAATTGATAAGGGAGTCTTTATGTCATGATTTAAATATGCAATTTTTAGTTTTAAAAACTTGTCCTTATTTTTACTTTCATTTTGAGCAATAGTCTTTTCCTTTTCCTTACTTTCAATAGACTTTCTTATAAATTCAAATTCCTTAGTTAAAGCATTTTCTTTATAATCTTCTTTTTCAATACCATCTAATATAACCTTCATATCACCTTGTATCAAGTCATTTATTTCCCTATCTGTTTTATATATAACATATACTAGAAACATTATTAAAATAGCTAGACCAATACTTTCTGTGTTTTTAAGATTTTCAAATAGCAAAAAATTTGAAAATATAATTTTACCTGAATTATTTATTTTTAAAATCTTTAAAAATAAAAGTATTTGCTCTACAACTATACCAGATAAAAACAATATCAATATTCTTTTAGCCCACTTTATATATATTTGATATATTCTTTGTCTCACTGATAATTCCATTTATATCCCACTCCCCATATATTTTCTATAGGATCTATATGATATTCTCTAAATTTCACTCTAATTTGATAAATATACTGAACTACTACTCTTATTTCTGAATAAGAATCAATCCCATATATTGAATTGAATATCTCTTCTTTAGTAAATGTTTTATCTAAGTTGTTAGCCAATAGCCAAATAATATCAAATTCAGATTTTGAAAAGTTTAATACTTTTTCTTTAACCTTAACTTCTAAACTATTTCTATGGATCCTTATATCTTTAAACTGGATTACTTCCTTTCTATTATAACTTTCCCTACGAAGGTGACTATTTATCTTAGCCAAGAGAAGATCGTTATCAAATGGCTTGGTAATATAATCATCCCCACCAATCTTTAAACCTTTTAATATATCTGACTTGGTGTTTTTTGCCGATAGAAATATCACCGGTCTTATAACTTCTTCTCTTATAACCTTAAGAAAATTAAAGCCTGTCACAGATTTTAGCATGACATCAAGCAGTATGAGATCATATTTATTTAAAACAATGTAGTCTTCAATATCTTCAGTATCTAAAAAATAATCAACCTTGTATCCCTTACTCTCTAATAAATCCTTTAATGTAAGAACAAAATCTATATTATCATCTATTATTAATATCTTTTTCATGTTTTCCACCTCAAGTATATTATATCTATAAATAATCAGATAATAAACAGAGGATAATATAAAAATTCAGATGAATTTTTGCTTTCACCTGAATTTTTTATTTTATCATTGCATTTTATGATTTTTTATTTTTGTTTTCCATAAATTTACTTCTTATTTTAATTATATCTTAAATTAAGTATTTTTTCTGCATTAATACGCATAACCTTACTCCATTCTTCTTCATTTAAATTAGCATTTTCTTTTATGTTAGTGATAAATGTTTGAAAATCTTTTTCTCTATATCTATGCGGATATATTAGTAAAGGAAAATCTGAACCAAATAAAATCTTTTCTGGACCTACAATATCTACTGTTGATCTTATACTTCTAGTCTTATAAACCAATGGATTAGCAGCTAAATCATAATAAACATTTTTGCTAGCTTTATAGCTTCCTCTGCACTTGCATATCTTTGAATAGAACTATTCTTTGGATTAGTTAATGACCTAAAATAATAGTCCCTTTGAGCATATTTATCCCAATTATGGATAAGATCCTCTGTAAACATGTGAGTATGCATATCTATAATTTTGGACATATTTATTCCCCTTTCAATCTTTTTTATTGAAAATTCATTCTATCTGTAAGTATTATAGAGGTGTAGGAAATGCTCTGCACCGTAAAATATTCAAACACTCACCAAAGTTGGTATAGCGAAAACCAAGCATATATACCAACAATTAGAGTTCTTAAATAACATCGAAGTCGGTGCGGCCTTTAGAGCTTGGGTAAACTTGGCATATTGGTGCTATTGACCAAGAAGCCATCCACTTCTGTAAGTGGTGGTAGTTGACTATTACTCATTTTCTATTTCATCCATAGTCCTACCAGTTCTAATACTAGTTTTAAAGTGGGATATTCCAGCACTTTCTTTAGCATAATCATCTCGTTCTTTTATTAAAAGCCACATTTCTTTATCTTTACTAGATTTTGACTTCCATTTAACTAGAATCCAAGCTCCCTTTAGCCTATCACCCTTAAGTCTAAACTTTAAACTACCTTTATCTAAAGCTTCACCTACATCTTCTGAAGGCTCCCAAGTTCCTTCATCCCAAATCATTACAGTTCCACCACCGTATTGCTCTTTTTGGATTCTTCCTTCAAAGTTTCTATATTCAAGCCTATGGTCTTCTACTCTTATTGCAAGTCTTCTATCACTAGTATTAAAAGAAGGTCCTTTTGGAACTGCCCAACTTAATAATACACCATTCCATTCAAGACGAAAATCATAATGATCGGAACTTGCAAGATGATGTTGAACTACAAAACTTAAATTTTTGTTCATGATATTCCAACTTTCTTATTCCTATAAATCATTTTTAAGTTATTTAGAATAATGAAAACTATATTTTAATAACTTACTTAGCTATGAGCCATACTCCAACTACCAAAGCTAAAATCCCCCATACAATGAAAAATATTACAGTGCCTTTTTCCCCAAGAACCTTTCTAAAGGCTTTTACTTTAGATATATTCCAAATTCCATCTGGTTTTTTAAAGCTTACAAAAAACACAAATATTGCATAAATGCAAAGTATTATTCCAAGAAGAGCTAATCCATTCATAAAAAACATCCCTTTATTTTAGTTTTAAAGTTTTTATTCTAAGCCTTTTTTTATTCTTGGAGCTAAGAAAATATATACTAAACCAGATAGTAGCAATACTAGCCCTGAGTATAGAAAGATCTGTCCCCAAGTTCCACTTTCAGCTAATATGACATCATTTCCTTTATATGCCCAATAAAAGGGATTCCAATAAAGGAATTTTTGCCATTTATCTCCTAATAGTTCAATTGCTAGAACTCCTGCAATCATTGGCAAAAATAGAAGTTTTATACTCGCTGCTGCACTTATTACATCTTCGTTATTAAGTCCTTGTATAAAACCTACAAGTACACTTAATAAGCTAGTTACTATTAGTATTAATAAAAGTTGTAATATATCTATATTTCCAAAACCAGTTATAAATACCAAAGCTATAGATCCAAATATTGCAAAAATAACACCTATCATACTTTTACCAAGTACAAAAGCTTTTCTAGATACAGTAGTTACATTTATAGCACTTATTGTATTATCTGCTTTTTCTTCAACTATATTTAAGGCTATAAGCATTCCCCCTAGTATGGAAATCAACAATATAGTTGAATTAACTAAGGTCTTTTTAAGTGGAGGCACAGTTCTTCCAAATTCAATTAATTCGCCATTTGAATCTTCTATATTTATATCTAATTTATATAAACTAGTTAATAGTTTTGCATAATCAACTGTTTCCTCAGCTTCATCTCCTTGAGTCACTAAATAGTAATCTTCGTTTTTAGGTATTATACCTATTATAGAATCTCTTTTTTCTACTCTTTCTTTTATATCATCTACATCTTTAAATAGTTCTACATTAGCAAATCTCTCTAAATATTGTACTTGATCTTTATTTTCTCCTTCAATTAGAGCAAGATTAACTGTTGTATCATTTATTCCAGGTGTAAATACATTTATAGCCACTGCCAATATAATTGGAATCACTATTATATAAAGTGGTATAAAATCTTTTAAATTGACCTTTAAATCTCTTTTAAAAATTGTCCATATTTTTTTAAACATATCTAAGCCTCCCACCTTACCCTATTAGTGTTTTTTTATATCTATAATTTGAAAGTATAAACAGAAGCATACCCACCATTAAAAAACCTCCAGATATAGTTAAAATATATAACCAATCACCATTTCCAAGAAGTACAGATTGAAATCCTTCTAGCATTGGATAGGTAGGAATTATCTTTACCCAAGAAGGGTTCCAGCTTGGCATAAAATATGCTATGTTTGGAACAACCATTAAAATCATAAAGGCATATAAGGCTCCAAAAGCTTGCATTATATTATTATAAAAACTTGCTATTAAAAGTCCAAGCGATGACGCAAAAAAACCTGTAGTCACTAGTAAGACTAACAATAGTAAATAGTCAGGCCTAAGCTTCATTATAGGAATAAGAACTATAAAACTAGATACTATCGAAGTTACCATTATAACTCCTACTTTACTCATTAAATATTTCCAAACTGGTGTTGGT
>NZ_JBQDAA010000128.1:5879-6938 GCF_052089545.1 Tissierella sp.
TAAGTGCATGTGCTTTTATAACTCCTTCTTCTTTATCTAAAAATATATATGCAGCTATAATAAACAGTCCCATAAGAGATCCATTAAATATTAAAACAGAAGGTATCATATTTTCCCTGTCTGATAGGGAGTTATAATTTGTTGATAAAGGTCTAACCTCTTGAGTATCCATAGTGTTTTCTATGGTTTCATTTGATTCAACATGAAGTATCTTTAAAAGGTTTTTGTATTTATCAGATTCATACCCTTGTAAATAATATTCATAATTAAACTTATAGTTTTCATCCATATTAATTATAGCAGCAACTTCTCTTTCTTCTTCTGCCATATATATTACATCTTTTCTATTATTCAATATATATATTTCTTTATCTTCTGTAGTATATAGTAAAGCATCTTTTTCCTTCTTATCTATTTTTACTTCTACATCTCTATATTTACCATCCACCGTTTCATCTAATATTGAATCTAAATAGATATCACTAGCTTCAGATGGCATATCTAAATATATATATTCTGATGTTTTATTATCAAAATTATCTGGTACTACAAATAAAAATATAGCTAATATAAGTAAGGCCATAAATATTTCAATATAAAAATAAAATCCTCGAGAAGCTATTTTCAACTCCTTTATAAAACTAGAAAAGAGTTTCATTTTAAACAAGCCCCCTTCCAGTCACTTTGATAAATATTTCTTCAAGTGTAGCCTCTTTTGTATGCATTGTTTGAATATCATGTGTTTCGATTATTTTTTGAAGCAGTTTCTTATCTTTTTCTATTACAGTTGATAAAGTTTCTTTTATAATCTCATCTTTTTCTATATATTCAATATCTACAAGTTTATCACCATATTCAAGTTTTAAAGCTTTAGGAGACTCGATTATTTTTATTTGACCATCTATTATAAATGCTACTCTATCACATAGTTCATCCGCTATAAACATGTTATGAGTCGTTAAAAATATAGTTGTTCCTTCATTGTTTTTTTGTTTTATTATATCTTTTATATCTGCTGCAATGGCTGGATCAAGTCCTGTAGTAGGTTCATCTAAAAAC
>NZ_JBQDAA010000129.1:0-5730 GCF_052089545.1 Tissierella sp.
TTAATATATTAAGATTTCCTTTATTTTTTATCACTTCTAAATTTATATCTTCTCCCTCTATTCCATAAAGTCTTTTTGCTGTAGTCCAACTATTACTGTTAAAACTACTATACTCTATAGAAAATTCATTTCCTGTATCTGTGGCAAAAATTACACATATATTGTTATTTTTATCAACTGACACTTTATATTCTACCTTTAAATCTGATGTTATAATATCTTGGATTGGTGTAAAACTCGTTTCATTTCCATCCCATAAAGCATGCATCAATATACTGTGATCACTATAGTCATTCTTTTTAAGCAAATAAAAGATATGCATATTATTTTCAATTACTTCGATTTTCAAGTCTTTAATTTTTAGTTTTTTTTCTTCCTTCCTGTTTAATAATTTTCCAACCCATTTATTATTTTCCATGGTGCAATAGATTAATTCATTTTTTATATTGCTATATATAATATGAATATTATCTTTTTCAACATAAACTGTAAAGTCAACTACATCATTACTAATGATAGCCACTTCGGTCCACCTTCCATGACTATCCATAATACTGTATTCTAATTCTCTATTATCATTTAATGAAAACTTCCATATCTTATCCTTATTATTTACATATATCCAGGAATATATATTGTCCACAATTATTTCCTCCTTTAAATAATTATTTTTACTCTTTATAATAAACTTTCATTAGATGAGTTTTATACTCAATTCGATGAAAGTCTTTACTTGTCCACTGTTTAGAAAATAGCCTACCACATCCCAAAATAGTTTAATCTTGCAATTGTAAGCTATAGGTAAAATTATACTACTAATATAATTATATTCTAATATGCAGCTTATCGTTCTACATAAAAATATAATTATCTATAATTTTTATTGTCACAACTTGTCCGTATGGACATACTATGTACTATAGTAATTAATTTACTTTATAATTATTATAATTTCTTATAAGGAGGAGAATATATGTCTATTAACGTCAACAAATTTGTACCACGTCCAGGTCTTGTAAATAAACAAGGATGTTTACCAGATCCATCTGAATTAGTTTGCATTGAAGTTCCAAAAGTTTATGATCAGTGCTTAATTAAAAGATGTCTTGTATATGGTAAAGGTCCTGACACAATTACAACAGACTGTGAACTAAGAAGTAATCCTCTTGATAGTCCAAGAAGATATATTGACTCAACAGACTTTAAAGTAAGATTACTTTCACTAGAAAAAATCTCTATTAAAGACAAGCCTGACCACAAGAAAATAATACTTGATTATGTAATAACATTCTGCGCTAACTATATTGATTGTGATGGCGTAAATAAAAGAGAATTATATGAGATTAATAGAACTGATATAATTGGAAAATTCTACTGTCCTGATTCTATATCTCAAATTTCCGGAAATCAAGTAGAAATTAACAACACAAAAAATGAAGACACAAATATTATAAAGCTTGAAATGGTGGCAGATGATTTAGAGGGTAAAATAGTAGAGGATTGTGATGGTAAGGATGTTCTAGATATAACTTTAGGTTATTTTCTTGTTGTAAAATGTCAACTAATTGTCCAAATCCTTATCCCAGCTTATGATTATATTCCGGATTTAGAAGAACCTTCTGAAGAAGAACCAGAAGAAGATCCATGTGAAGTATTTGATAATTCACCGGTTCCCGATTTCCATCCAGCCCAAGATTTAGAACCATTGTTTCCAGAGTCTGATGATTATAGTCATACAAACAAAAAGAAATATATTGACAAAGTAAAGAAATAAATAATATCAAAAAATTGATATAATATTTAAAAATAAAATTTAGGAGGCTTATATATGAACTCAAAATCAAGAACTTATTATTATAAAGATGATTGTAATTCTAATAAAAAGTGTGACCCTTGTAAAGGAAAGGAAAAAGAAAATAAAACCAAATGCCCAACTATTATTAAATGTGGCAATCCTGGTGCATCTAACATTCCTGAAGCTACTGTAATAGGAACCGAGTTTACTGCAACTTCTTTAACATTAGATACTTCAGCTTTGTGCAAGCCATGCACTAAATTTGAATTTACCAGTAATATTGTCGCTACTGCATTTACTGGTACAATTAGTTTTCAAGTGTTTAAGCAATGCAATAATCAATTTGCACCTGTCCCTGTAGGTCCTTCATTCACTTATTCAAGCGCAGCGGCAGTTACAGATTCTAAGACATTCTCATTCTTTATATGTGATTGTAATGGCTGTATTAATGAGTGCTGTAACTATACTGTGGTTGCAACTGTAAACGCAGTTACTGCAGGAGTTTTAGCTATTAACAACGCTACACTAGGCGCAATTTCAACATGTGAACTATGCCAATTATGCGACGAATATGATAGATAAAGAATAATTTATAAAACCACCATAACTGGTTATCAAAAAGGAATCAGGCTAACTGAAAATAGTTAGCCTGATTCTCTTTTTACCTTTAGTTAACAATATAATAACTAATATTTATAATTCTAATGCTCTAGCAACTACATTTTCTATAGTAAATCCAAAGTATTCAAATAGTTCAGCTCCAGGACCTGACGCTCCAAAGCTTTCCATTGAGATTATCTTACCATCTAGTCCTACATATTTATACCAACCTAATTCACTTCCCGCCTCTACTGCAAGCCTTTTGCTTATAGACTTTGGAAGTATTTCTTCTTTATATTCTTGACTCTGTTTATCAAACAATCTAAAGCAAGGCATGCTAACAACTCTTGTTCCTATACCTTTTGCCTCTAATAAGTCTGCCGCCTCATATACAAGTTTTACTTCACTTCCTGAAGCTAAAAGTATCATTTGTAGTTTGCTTTTTTCCTTTTTAATTATATATCCACCTTTTAGTGCCTCTTTTCCTGATCCTTCTAAAAGAGGTAAACCTTGTCTACTAAGCGCCAAGCCTGTAGGAGTTTTTTCACTTAATAAAGACGAATACCATGCTGCAGCTGTTTCCCTAGCATCACACGGTCTAAATAGGTTGAAGTTTGGAAGGGCTCTAAACATAGCCGCTTGTTCTATCGGCTGATGAGTAGGTCCATCTTCTCCTACACCTATACTATCATGAGTTAATATATAAGTTACCGGAAGCTCCATAAGAGATGAAAGTCTCATAGAAGGTTTCATATAGTCTGAAAATATAAAGAAAGTTCCACCATATGGTCTGAGTCCTCCATGTAGATAAAGACCATTTACAGCAGCTGCCATAGCGTGTTCCCTAACTCCAAATCTTAGGTTTGTTCCTTTATAGTTTTCTTTAGAAAAATCTTTTCTATCTTTCATATAAGTTTTATTTGAAGGCGCTAAATCAGCAGAACCTCCAATTAAATTTGGAACTCTTTCTGAAAGTCTATTTATAACTATACCAGATGCTTCCCTAGTAGATACATCTTTATCAAAGCTCCAAAACTCTTCAGAGTCTAAATAATCCATTGGAAGTTCTCTATCTAAATAACTTTCAAGTTTTTTAGCTAGTTCTGGATTGTTTTTCCTATATTCTTTGTATAGTTTTTCCCAAGATTCAAAAGATTTACTGCCATTATCCCTTAGTTTTTCCATATGTGTCTTTACATCTTTTGGAACTACAAAATCTTCTTCTGTCCAATGAAAATATTCTTTAGTTCCCTTTAAATCTTCTGGACCTAAGGGTGCTCCATGGGCATCACTTTTACCTTGCTTACTTGGGCTTCCATATCCAATTTCTGTAGTTATTTTAATAAGTGAAGGTTTGTCTAAGTTTTCTTTAGCTTTTGAAACCATCTCATATATCTTTTCTATATCATTTCCATCTTCAACTTCAAAAGTTTCCCAACCTTGAGCATCAAATCTTTTTATTACATTTTCTCTAAAAGCTAGATCCGTTCCACCTTCAATAGTTATAGAGTTAGAGTCATATAGAACTATTAACTTTCCAAGTCCAAGAGTTCCAGCAAGTGAAGTAGCTTCATATCCTACGCCTTCCATCATATCTCCATCTCCAGCTACTACATAGGTGAAGTGATCTATGATTTTCTCATTGTCAGTATTGAATTTTGCTGCTAGGTGAGCTTCTGCCATAGCCATACCTACTGCATTTGCCATTCCTTGTCCTAAAGGACCAGTAGTTGTCTCTACCCCTACAGTGTGTCCATATTCAGGATGTCCTGGTGTTTTGCTTCCAAGTTGTCTAAAGTTCTTTAAATCTTCTATAGTCACACCATAGTCAAAGACGTGAAGCAGTGAATAAAGAAGCGCCGAACCATGTCCTGCTGAAAGTATAAATCTATCTCTATTTATCCAATTTGGGTTATTAGAATCATGATTCATAACTTTTCCCCATAATGTATAAGCCATAGGTGCAGCTCCTAAAGGTAGTCCAGGATGTCCTGAGTTTGCCTTTTGAACAGCATCTGCTGATAGTATTCTAAGCGTATTAATAGTTAAATTATCCATATTCATAAAGTTAATCTTTCCCTTCTTTCATAATTATTCTCTTTAATATCCATATATACTATACCCTTTTTTTTAGGATTTTACCAGTCGTAGTTAAAAAATAAATATTTTTATTATAGATATTATCTAGTATACTAATACTAGGGGTGAAATTTTTATGGAAAACCATACTATTTTAATAGTAGAAGATGAAAAAAATATATCCGACGTAATAAAAGCTTATATGGAAAAAGAAGGCTATAACACTTTCCTTGCTTATGACGGAGAAAAAGCTTTAGAAATCTTTAAAAAAGAAGATATATCTCTTATACTTTTAGATCTTATGATACCTAAAATATCTGGAGAAACTCTTTGTTCAACTATTAGAATTATTTCTGAAGTACCTATTATAATGCTTACAGCTAAATCTGATGAAGATAGTAAGATTGAAGGCCTCGATATAGGTGCTGATGACTATATAGTTAAACCCTTTAGTCCTAGAGAACTAGTAAGTAGAGTAAAGGCCCTTTTAAGACGTACTTATAAAAATAGTACTGTTTTAGCAGAAAAATTAGTCTTTCATGGTGGTTTAGAAATTGATAAAGAAAAGTTTTTAGTCTTAAAAAATGGTAAAACCATAGATTTAACAACAAATGAATTTAAAGTTCTTCTAGTTTTAGCAAGAAATCCTGGAATAGTTTTTTCAAGAGAAAACCTAATCCAAAATGCCTTAGGTGTTGGATATGAAGGTTTTGATAGAACAATAGATACTTATATAAAAAACATCCGTTACAAAATAGAAAAGGATCCTAAAACTCCTAAATATATAGTTACAGTCTATGGCGCAGGATATAAATTTATAGATTAAAAAAAGAGACTAATTTTTCAAATTAGTCTCTTTAGAAAAGCTTTACACTTTAATTTTAAGTTTTATTATCTATGGTGTCTTCTACCCATTCCTCTTCTTTCACCATGACAACCACGGAAGCCATTTTCATTGTGAAATTCATCCATATACTCATAGTGTTCATTCCACTCTTTAGCTTCTTCTTCCGAAATATCTCCATTTTCTAGAGCCTTATCTACATCTTCTTTGTGGTAGTCCATCATGGAATTGTGTCTGTTTTCCATTCTATCTTCATAGTTTCCTTTATTTGTTCTGTTTTCTACTATTCCATCAGATGCATAAGAAAATCCAAATGAACCTATTCCTATCACAGCAACTAATCCTAATATTCCTAATAACTTTTTCATATATACATACCTCCTATGTTTGTTAATTATTAGCTCGTTGCAGA
>NZ_JBQDAA010000129.1:5740-6926 GCF_052089545.1 Tissierella sp.
AATTATGAAGATTAATTTATGATATAATAATCTTAGATATTTATAAGGAGGGATAGTCAATGAAATTATCTAAAAAAATGATATTAAGTTTTGTAACCTTAATAATTGTTTCTATAATTATAATTTCTTCAATATCTAATATCATGATAAATAGGAGCTTTAATTCATATTTAAAAGAAGAAAGAGAAGATAAGTTTGAAAGAATCTATAAAGAAGTTAATAGTCTCTATATAGATAATGATTTTAAATTAGATTCTATGGAATTAAAACATCTTGCCTTATCAAATGATATAATTATAACTATTAAAGATTTAAATGAAAACATAGAATATCGTTCAAATGGATTTACTAGAAATAATAGGCAAAGAGGCATGGGAATGCACGGAGATATGCATGATAATATGGATGATCAAATGCAAAATAATGATAATTTCATAGAAAAATCCTATACATTATACGAAAACAACATCCCTAAAGGATATCTGGTAATAGGCTATATTGACAATGCCTATCTCACAGATAGTGCAAATTTATTTAAAAACGCCCTTTTTCGTTCTTTTATTATATCTGGTTCTATTACTATAATAATCGGATTTATAATCAGTTTTATTTTTTCAAAACGACTTACAAAACCACTTATAATGATTAAAAATACTGCAAATAAAATAAAAGAAGGCAATCTAGATGCTGCTTCAGATGTAGATACAGATATAAGAGAAATAATAGAACTATCTAACTCTATAAATTTTCTTGGGGCGACCCTGAAAAACCAAGAAGGTATTAGAAGAAGATATGCTCTAGATATATCTCACGAACTTAGAACTCCACTAACCACTCTTCAATCTCATTTAGAAGCTATAATGGATGGAGTTTGGGATCCTACAAAGGAACATTTGCAAGTACTTATGTCTGAAACTAGAAGATTAAAGAATCTCATTGAAAATTTAAAAGATTCATTTACAGAAGAAGAGTACAAGGTACATTTAAATAAATCTAATTTTAATATTTCTAAGGTAGTGAAAGATACTATAACAGCATTTTTACCTATATATAACAGTAAGGGCTATAGTCTAAAATATGATATAGAAGAAGATCTACAAGTTTTTATGGACAAAGATAAAATAAAGCAAATAATAAACAATTTACTATCAAATTCTCTTAGATATCTAAAAAAAGATGGTCAAGT
>NZ_JBQDAA010000130.1:0-6786 GCF_052089545.1 Tissierella sp.
AAATAATTAATTAATTTAAAATTAATGCGTCAACTATATTGACATCTACCGTAGGCATGAGTTGTTCTTCTTGTGCTAATACAATTGAAAAATCAGTAAAAAAGATTCAAGGTGTAAAAAATGTAAATGTAAATTTTGCAACAGAGAAATTAAATGTAGAGTACAATGAAAAGAATGCAAGTATAGATGATATAAAAGAAGCTGTTAAAGATGCAGGTTATAATGTAGAAAATAGTAAAGACATTAGAGAAGTGACAATACCAATTAAAGGGATGACTTGCTCTTCTTGTGCTCAAACTGTAGAAAAAGAAATTAAAAGACTTAAAGGTATAAGTGAGGTTAATGTAAATTTTGCAACAGAAAAAGCTAAAGTCACATATGACCCATATAATACAAGAATATCAGAAATAAAGAAAGCCATAGAAATTGCAGGATATGAACCATTAGAAATGCAGTCAGAAGATCAAGTAGATGATGAAAAGAAAGAAGACAAAAAGAGATAAAAATCTTGTGGAAAAAGTTCATAGTATCAGCAGTGTTTTCTATTCCATTATTATATATAGTAATGGGACATATGCTAGGTTTACCAATACCAGAATTAATAAATCCAGAGTATAACCCTTTTAATTTTGGATTAACACAACTAATATTAACAATACCAGTTATTATCGCAGGATATAAATTTTATACTGTTGGATTTAAATCTTTATTTAGAGCTAATCCTAATATGGATTCTCTTATAGCAATTGGTACATCAGCAGCTGTTATATACGGTGTATATGCTTTAATACAAATTGTTAATGGGGATATAATTTTTGCCAATGAATTATACTTTGAAACTGCAGGAGTTATAATTACCTTGATACTTTTAGGGAAGTATCTTGAGTCAGTTTCAAAGGGGAAAACCTCAGAAGCGATTAAAGAACTTATGAATTTACAGCCTAAAACTGCAACAGTTATCCATAAAGATAAGGAAACAACAATACCTATAGAAGAGGTAGAGGTTGGAGATATTATACTTGTTAAACCAGGAGAAAAGATTCCAGTAGATGGAATTGTAACAGAAGGTCATACTTCAATTGACGAGTCAATGCTAACAGGAGAGAGTATCCCAGTGGAAAAGACGATGGGAGATAAGGTAACAGGTGCAGCGTTGAATAAAAATGGTATAGTCAAATTTAAAGCTACAAAGGTAGGTAAAGATACAGCTTTAGCCCAGATTATAAAATTAGTTGAAGATGCTCAAGGATCAAAAGCTCCGATTGCTAAAATGGCGGATGTTATATCAGGATATTTTGTACCTGTAGTTATTTTTATAGCAATAGCAGCAGGTATAGCATGGTATTTAACTGGAGCATCATCAGTGTTTGCACTTACAATATTTATTGCAGTTTTAGTAATAGCTTGTCCCTGTGCATTGGGTTTAGCAACTCCTACTGCAATAATGGTGGGAACAGGTAAGGGGGCAGAATATGGAGTGTTAATTAAAGGAGGTGTCCCTCTAGAAACAGCTCATAAAATAGAAACAATAGTGTTTGACAAAACTGGAACAATAACAGAAGGTAAGCCAAAGGTAACAGATATAGTATCGTCAAAGGGATTTTCTAAAGATGAATTACTACAATTAGCTGGTTCTGCTGAGAAAGGTTCAGAACATCCCTTGGGAGAAGCTATAGTAAAAAGTTTAGAGGAAAAGAAATTACAATTTAAAAAAGTAGATAATTTTAAAGCAATTCCAGGGCATGGTATAGAAGTAAAAATAGATAATAAAGTTGTATTATTAGGAAATAGAAAATTAATGAATGATAGAAAAATAGAAATAACTTTTCAAAAAGAATCAGATGATTTAGCCAATGAAGGCAAAACACCAATGTTCATGGCAATAGATAATAAGTTAGCAGGAGTAATAGCGGTGGCAGATACGGTTAAGGAAAGTAGTGAAAGAGCAATAAAAAAATTACATGACATGGGTATAAAGGTAGCTATGATAACAGGTGATAATAAAATGACAGCTGAAGCGGTATCAAAGCAAGTTGGTATAGATATAGTATTAGCTGAGGTATTGCCCGAGGATAAAGCTAATGAAGTTAAAAAACTCCAGAAACAAGGTAAAAAAGTGGCAATGGTAGGAGATGGAATAAATGATGCACCAGCATTAGCTCAGGCTGATGTTGGATTAGCTATAGGCTCAGGAACGGATGTAGCAATGGAATCGGCAGATATAGTTCTAATGAAAAGTGATTTAATGGATGTAGTAACAGCTATACAGCTAAGTAAGGCAACAATAAGAAATATAAAACAAAATTTGTTCTGGGCGTTTGCATACAATGTCGCAGGTATACCTCTAGCAGCAGGTTTACTATACGTATTTGGAGGACCAAGATTAAATCCAATGTTTGCGGCAGCTGCTATGTCACTAAGTTCTGTATCAGTCCTTACAAATGCTTTAAGGTTAAAAGGATTTAAACCTAAATAAGTTAGAAATAATTTACTCATATTAAATTAGTATAATTAATATAGAAAATAAAAGGGGTTGATTTCATGATGTATGGAGGATATGGAATGTTTGTAGGAGGATTATTATGTTTAATAATAATTGGTATGATTGCATATTTCATAATAAACATTTTCAATAAAAATGAGAAAAATTCAAATGTTTCTGGCACAAAAGCTAGTGCAATTGATTTATTAAATGAAAGATATGTAAACGGTGAAATAGACGAGGAAGAATATAATAGAAGAAAAGAAGTTCTGAAAGACTAAGAGGTGATTAAATGTATAGATATTGGGGGAACTGGTTTAATGATATGATTAATGTTTAGAAATAGAACTAGTGGATGGTTCATTTGGAGAGATATCAGAAGAGGAATATAAAAAGAAACTTAGAAAAATAAATGAAGAATATTAGCATTTGAAGCCTAAGGAGGTAAAAATCATGGATATAGTTTATGAAAAGAAAACAGATAAAAGTCTAAATGAAGCAATTGAGTCTTTGAAAGAAAATCTAAAAGAAAATAGTTTTGGAGTATTATGGGAGTTAAATTTTAAGGATAAACTTGGCGAGAAAGGATTAGAATTTAAGGATCATTTTGTAGTACTTGAAGTTTGTAATCCAAAACAAGCAAAAGAAGTATTAGAAAAAAATATTCATATAGGTTATGTATTGCCTTGTAAAATGGTAGTAAGGACTGAAGACAATAGAACATATATAGGAATGACAAATCCAGAAAAATTGATAGGACTCTTTAATGAATATGACTTAAACGAAGTTGCAAAAAAAGTTGGAGAATCTCTTAAAAAATCAATTGAAGATTCAATTTAAAAAGGTTATAATATCAAATTTATGAATAGTACTTTTATTACGATTATAAATTAAAGTGTTTTAGAACCTGTAGTCCAATATAATTGTCTTACATTGTTATTCATCGCTTTAATTGGGTAAAGAATAAATATAAGATTTATTGATAGTATATTTATTTTTCGGAGTAAGGAGGAATAACAATGAAAAGTAAAAAAAGTATAATAATAATAACAATGCTCATAAGTATTTCACTTTTTTCTGTAGGATGTGCAGATAAGATTGAGGAGAAGATCGGAAATAAAATAGGTGAAAAGATAGTAGAGAAAGCTACAGATGGTGAAGTTGATGTAGATACAAAAGATGGAGTTTCTATTGAAACAGAAGATGGATCCATGAAGACAGGTGAAAATTTAGAGTGGCCTAAAGAAAGCATGGGATCACTACCAAAGCCTAAAGCTACAATAATTAATATAACTGATTTAAAAGAAGAAGACTCAACATCGGTTATACTAAATTTTGATAAGAAAAACGGCGGACCTAATTATATGGAGAAATTAATAGATATGGGTTATATACAAAGAACATTAAATAAAAGTAATGATAGTGTTATGTATATGGGAGTTAAAGATGATAATACAGCTGTAATTTTTAGCTACCAACCAGAAGAGGAATATGGATCTATTACACTTAGTAGAAATAATGATGCAGCCAAAGAGTATTTTGAATCAAAAGATGACGAAAAAGATGAAGAACCCATAGAGCTAGATATGTCGGAAAGTATGGATTGGCCTGAGGATTCAATGGATGATATTCCACCAATAAAAGCACAAATATCAAGTGTCTCTTTAAACAACAATAATGTATCGATAGGTTTTAAAAATATAGGAAGAGAAGATATTGCTTCTTATATTGAAGAAATAAAATCTTTAGGATATGATATAGATCCAATGGAAACTATAATGGACAATGTTCTTTCTTATACAGCTTCAAATGATAAAGATCGTTCAATTTCTATAAGATGGACTGACAATGAAGGAAATATAAATTATAATAAGCAATAAAAATATAATAGTATTTATAAGGCTATTAATATTATTATTTATTAATGATCTTATATCTATTATTATAAATTAAAATTAAAATAAAGAACTATCTTTAATCTATAAACACAAAATAATCTCATCAAATAGGGCTAATTTCTAAAGCTTTAGAAATTAGCCCTATTTGATTTTTACCAGTATAGTTGCTTTAAAAGTATATAATTGATACAATTTTTTTAATGAGATATATTTCAATATTATTTTTAAACTTAAAAAGAAAGTTAAACTAAGGAGGTTTTCAAATGTCAAATGATCGTTATGAAAAAGGTATAAAAAAGATACAAGAGTTTACTGTATCACATGATGCCAAAAACCCAACAGGAGAAATGGAAATAGGTGAAGCTTTTAAAGATATTGCTCCTGATTTAAGTAAATATGTTGTCGAGTTTGCTTTTGGAGATATTTATTCTAGACCAGGATTAGATAATAAACAAAAAGTACTTACAACTATTTCAAGCCTTGTTTCTCAAGGAATGCCTCAAATTGAGATACACATAAACTCTGGGCTTAATGTTGGATTAACACCAGAAGAAATTGTTGGCTGTATTGTACACCTTCTTCCATATACAGGATTCCCACGTGTACTTAATGCTTTAAAGGTTGCTCAAAAAATATTTGACGAACGTGGAATAAACATTCAAAAGTCCAACAATTAAGTATTAACCTTAAAATAAAAGATAATTATAAGTAATTATTTAAAGAAAACAGGTGAAAGTATAATTTAAATTATACTTTCACCTGTTTTTTATGTTAAAATAGTAAATAACTTTTATTAAGATATAAAAAAGAAATTAACAAGTTTATATACTAAGTAAAACTTGCTTATAATTTTAAAACAAAGGAGAATTTAATTTGATTATAGAAAACAGAAAAGGAAACTTATATTTTGATGGTTGTGATACTGTATCTTTAGCAAAAAAATATGGAACGCCACTGTATGTTTATTCACAAACAGAGATGGTATCTAGAATTAATGAATTAAAAGATTGCTTTATTCATAAGTATAAAAACACTAGGGTTGCTTATGCTTCAAAAGCATTAAACATAAAAGCAATACTTAAACTTATGGAAAAAGAGGATTTAAGTCTTGATGTTGTATCTGGGGGTGAGCTATATACGGCTATAGATATAGGATTTCCAGCTGAAAGAATAGAGTTTAATGGAAATAACAAACTTCCTGAAGAATTGGATATGGCAATAGAATATGGTGTTGGTAGGATAATCATAGATGGTTTACAAGAGTTAAAACTTATTGAAGAGATCTGTCAAAATAAAAACAAAAAAGTAAATGTTCTATATAGAATAACACCAGGTGTAAAGAGTGATTCACATGATTATATTGTCACAGGGAAAAAAGACTCAAAATTTGGAATACCCCTAGATGATGATGTGTTTTATCCTGCAATAAAAGATGCTATTGATTCTGATTGGGTAAATTTTTATGGATTACATTTTCATGTGGGTTCACAGTTGTTTGATAATACTTCGCATCTTAAAGCTTTAGACATAATATTAGATTATATAGAAGAAATTAAGAAAAGGTTTAATTATGAAATAAAAGAGTTAAATGTTGGGGGAGGATTTGGTATACAATATACTGATGAAGAAAGAAAGCCATATTCCTATTTTTTAGATCCAATGATGGAGAAAATTGAAAGTTATTTTAAAAAATCTGAAATGAATAGACCATCAATCGTAATTGAACCTGGTAGAAGCATAGTTGGCGAAGCAGGGATAACACTTTATACAGTTGGAAGTATAAAAGATATTAGTGGTGTTAAAAAATATGTATCTGTTGATGGAGGAATGACTGATAATATAAGACCTGCACTTTATGAGGCAAAATATCATGGAGTTATTGCTAATAAATTTGATAAAAAAGCTGATGACCTAGTAAGTATATCAGGGAAATGTTGTGAATCTGGTGATATTTTAATTGAAGACATAAAAATTCCACTAGCAGAGGCTGGAGATATATTAGCTGTTTTTTCAACAGGGGCTTATGGCTATTCAATGGCTAACAATTATAATAAAAACCCAATACCTGCTGCTGTACTGGTAAAGGATGGGAAAGATAGTTTAATAATAAAAAGACAAAGTTATAAAGATATGATTAAAAATGAAATTTTAGCTTCTTGGATGTAGGGGGATAAAAATGAAATTTACAAAGATGAATGGAGCAGGAAATGATTTTATAATAATCAATAATATTATTGAAAAAATACCAAAAGGAAAATTTTCTTATCTAGCTTCTAAACTTTGTGCAAGAAGATTATCAATAGGAGCAGATGGGATTATGTTTGTCGATAATCATAAAAATAATGGAGATTACAGAATGCATTTTTTCAATTCAGATGGTAGTGAAGGAGAAATGTGTGGAAATGG
>NZ_JBQDAA010000131.1:0-6785 GCF_052089545.1 Tissierella sp.
ATAGTGGTCTATTTTTTGCTATACCTTTATTTATAGCTTTAACTTCAGCAAGTACAGCAAGTGTAATTTTATATTCCTTATCTTGTTTAATTCTTCTTACAATTGCAATTGCAAAGGGATGGTTTAATGTCAATAAATTAAAAGCCTTGCTACTTGTATATATTCCAACTACAATTCTATCGTCTACAGTATTTTTAGTAGCGGTAGTTAATAATTCTTATAGAATGAAGATGTTTCTAAATATTATAGACCCAGCGAGTGATAAAATGGGATCTGGCTGGATTGTTACAAATATAAGAGAAATATTAGCTAGTTCTAAACTGATTGGACAAAATAAGGCAATAGAAGCCTCTTTAATTTTACCGGAAATTAATACTAATTATATACTAACATTTTTAATCCATAGATTGGGTTGGTTAGCTTTTCTTGTAGTGGTTGGAGTAGTAACAACATTTATCGTTCGTAGCTTTATTCTGTCATCTAAACAAAAAAGTATGCTGGGAACATTAATTTCTACCTCTGTTTTAATTACCTTTACAATGCAAGTAGTTTTTTATATTATAAGTAACCTGGGTATTGTACTCATAGCACCATTGGCACTACCATTTATTGCATATAGTGGAAGCTCCATAGTTATAAATATGATCTTAATAGGTATAATGCTTTCTGTTTTTAAATCTGGTGATCTAGTAAAGGATAATTTATTAGAAAGACAAGGAAGAAGAGATAAATTCTTTGAAGTAGTAGATGGCAAGATTATAATAGATTTAAATTTGAAATAAAGAATAGTGTTTTAAAGGGTTTATGTTCAAGTTTCGTAGAATACATAGATTTTTTAGATACCTCAATATATTAATATATTGAGGTATCTAAATTACTAAAGTCTAATAGGAGGAAACTAAGGTGAGAATACAAGACGCAATTAGAATCATACAAGACAACTTTTATATAGCTTTTATACTAGTGGCTATATTAGCAGTAATTTTAGGAATCATATACTTTATAATATATAAAAAGGCTTTAAATGGTGAGAAAAATTTAAGCAAAGGTAGAGTTTTTATTTGGTTTTGCTTCATTGGATACATAATTATGGTTATAGGAGTTACCTTTATAGGTAGGGGAGCTAGGTTGTATGGTGATTCAAATTTGCATTTCTTAAGTACTTATAGGGGAGCCTGGAATTCTTTTAATTCTATAGATTGGTTACAGATTATTTTAAACATCATTATGCTTGTACCCTTTGGAATATTACTCCCACTTATAAATAAAAGATTTTATAAATTTAAGTGGACATTTGGAGCGGCCTCTTTATTAACATTAACAATTGAGACAATGCAGCTTTTAACTGGATACGGAGTATTTGATTTAGATGATATATTTAATAATATGGTTGGAGCACTTATTGGCCATGGGATAGTTATGGCTATTATTTCCTTTGTAGAAGCTAAAAAAAATAGAACTAAAAGCTTTAAAAGATCAGCAATATATCTTATTCCACTGATAATGGTTATAATTTTATCTATATCAATAGTTGGAGCATACAATGCAAAAGAATTTGGCAATCTTTTTATAGCTTATAATTACAAGCTTGATATGAAATATATAGATTTGAGTTTAAATACTGAAATAAGTAATGATAATAAAGAAATATATTTAAATGATAATAACAAATATAGTATAGAAGAAGCTCCAATATATAAAGCCGAAACTTATAATATAAATACTGGTGAAGACTTCTTTAGAAGTTTTTTAAAAGAAAAGAATATCGAAGAAGACTTACGAGTAGATTCTTATGGAGATATGGCAATATATAGATCTGATGGAAATCCTGGATATCATATGTGGTTTTATTTTAATGATGGAAGCTATGATTATACAGACTTTTCAAGTTTTGATGAGGGCATAGCAAGAATAGATACAGATAAAGAAACTGTCTTAGAGAGATTAGCAGAATTTGATATATCTGTACCTAAGTCTGCTGTATTTAGTAAACCGGGTGATTCACATGAGCTTGGAACATTTCAATGGACTATAGAAAACTATGTAGAAGGTGACTATCTAACAAATGGGGTCTTATCAGTTCAATATTACAATGATGATAGTTTAAAATCTATAGCTAACAATATAGTAAAATATAAGAAGTTAAAGAATGTAAGAATTAAAAGTAAGGAAGAGATATATAATGATATAGAAGAAGGAAAGTTCAAATTTCACTATAATTCTGAAAAAATAGAAAAACTAGATATAGAAGATATGAAACTTGGTTATTTACTAGATACAAAGGGATATTACCAACCCATATATTCAGTGGATGTAAAATTAAATGGAAAAGAAGATCTACTACTTATGCCTGCCTTATAAGCCTATATTATTTTAAAGGAGATAAATTATGACAATAATATGCTATTGTTCAAATGTAAGTGAGGAAGAAATAATTGATGCTATCAATAATGGAGCTAGAAATCTTCCAGATATAAAAAGAATGACTGGAGCTTGTACTATAGGTAATTGTAAAGAATTTCATCCTAAGGGAACCTGATGTGCTAAAGATATTCTAAAGTTATTAGAAAAATATAAGAAGAAAATAAATTAAAAGTGACCTTTTTAAAGACTATTAATTTCAAATAAAAATGGGTACTAATAAGTTAAGAACAATAGATTATGAGAGAAAAAGGATGATTAAATGACAAAGGAAAAAGAGTTTGCAAAAGATTTAATTGAGTTTATTGATAAAAGTCCAAGTGCATTTCATGCAGTTGAAAATGTAGAGGAAACACTTGTTAAAGATGGATTTAAAAAAATTAATCTACAAGATAAATGGACTTTAGAAAAAGAAGGAAAATATTATACTAGTAAAAACAATTCAGCAATAATAGCTTTTAAAATAGGCAAAGGTGAAATAAAAGAGGATGGATTTAAACTAGTAGGAGCCCATACAGATGCACCAACCTTTAAAATAAAGCCTAGTCCGGAGATGACAGTAGAAAATAAATATTTAAAACTAAATACAGAAGTTTATGGTGGACCTATACTAAACACTTGGTTTGATAGGCCCCTATCTATTGCCGGAAGAGTAAGTGTAAAAACTGAAAACCCTCTTAAACCCAAAGAGTTATTAATTGATATAGAAAAACCTGTCTTAATAATACCAAACTTAGCAATACACATGAATAGAGAAGTAAATAAAGGTGTGGAAATAAATGCTCAAACTCATACACTGCCTTTATTATCCAATATAAATGACAAGTTTGAAAAAGATGACTTTTTAATAAAATTAATTTCTAAAAAACTAAATATAAAGGTAGAGTCTATTTTAGATTTTGAATTGTTTTTATATGGAGTAGAAAATGGTTCTTTGTTAGGATTAAATGAAGAATTTATTTCTGTAGGGAAATTAGATAATTTAGCTATGGTTCACGCAGGATTAAATGGAATTATTGATAGTGAAGTGGGAGATGCTACAAATGTTTTAGTTTGTTTTGACAATGAAGAAGTTGGTAGCAGAACTAAACAAGGAGCAGCAAGTCCTATGCTAAGAACAGTGCTTGAAAGAATAACACTTGCTTTAGGAGAAGGCAAAGAAGATTTTTATAGAGCTTTAGCTAATTCTTTTTTGATTTCAGCAGATCAAGCCCATGCTCTTCATCCAAATTATATAGATCAAAATGATCCAACAAATAGACCAGTAATAAATGGGGGGCCTGCTATAAAATTAGCTGCTAACCAGGCATATACAACAGATAGCTTGTCATCATCAGTTTATCAAGGAATTTGTAAGTCTATAGATATACCTATACAAAAATTTGTAAATAGGTCAGATAAAAAAGGAGGCTCTACTATAGGACCTATATCGTCAAGTCAATTAGATATTGCCTCAGTAGACATAGGAAATCCAATATTAGCAATGCACTCTATAAGGGAACTAGGTGGAGTATTAGACCATTATAATGTATATAAATCTTTTAAAGAGTTTTATAGATTATAAAATACAAATAAAAAAAGCTACTTCTAAAAATCAATAGGAAGTAGCTTTTTTATTATGAAAAATTAATATTGATAGAAATATATTTTCCTGATATATGAAAGCTTTGAAATTAATAAGTAAGAATAAGAAAAATCCTAAAATATTTATTTAATATGATAAAATAATTAACTTATTTAAAGCTTTTTACCAAGTGTACAATTTTTTTCATTAAAATCAAATTCTATTGTTATATGTTCCATATTTAAGTCTTGTATCTTTTTTCTAGCTTCTTCTTTTATTTTTATTAGATCATCTAAACTAGCAGACTTATCAACTACTAAATGAGTGGTTAAAACATGATATTCACTATCTAGGGACCATATATGGGTATGATGGGTGCTTATTACTTTATCTATTTTTTCAAACCTTTTTATGATCTTATTTAAATCTATATTTTCAGGAACAGCTTGTAAAAAGAGTAAAATTGTCTTTTTAAAGTTAATTATTACATTATAAAGTATATAAAAAGTTATTATTATAGAAAGTATAGGATCTAATATTGGAATATCTTTAAAGTACATTATAATTCCTACGACTAATACAGCAATCCAACCTAGTACATCTTCTAATAAGTGCCAACTAACTACTTTTTCATTTAAGGAGTGACCGCCCTTTGTTTTGAAGACCGCTAGTCCGTTTACAAGTATACCAAGCACTGCAAAGCCTATCATTCCTGTGGCGTTAGTGCTTTGAGGGTTAAAAAGCCTTGGTATTGCATTATAAAATATTATAAATGAACCGATTATAAGAACAGTAGTATTTATAAGTGCTGCTAAAAGTGAATATCTTCTATACCCATAAGTATAATTTTTATCCTCTTTTTTCTCAGAATAATACCCTAAAAACCAAGCAAGCCCTAGAGAAAGGGTATCACCTAGGTCATGTATTGCATCTGATATAATAGCTATACTGTTGATCGTGATTCCACCTACTATTTCTACAATAGTAAATCCTAAATTTAAGAAAAAGGCTAACCTTATATTAGAATTTTCCTTATTTTGTTTTTTATCCATATTTTATTTCCTCCAAGTTGTTAAAAAATAAAAATAACATTAGTAAAAATATACCCTAAAAACGATTTTTTATTATAGATGTATATTATTGTTGAAAATAAAAATATTACTAAATTTTATAATCTATCAGAAATATAAGTTTAATATAAATAGTTATAGTATTCATACTGATATTGTGCAATAAGTTAATATAAAATTGCTATCTAAAAAAACCTTACAAAAACTTTTAAAAGTTTTTGTAAGGTTTTTTTAGATTTAACCAAATATATTTATAAAGGTTGTTATAACCCCTATATTAATAAAGTCTATAAATAGACTTCCTATAAGTGGTAATATAAAAAATGCTGTTGGAGATGGTGCATATGAACCAGTTACAGAATCCATAACAGCTATACCATTTGCAGTCGCTCCAAGACCAAATCCACAGTGACCAGCTGATAATACTGCTGCATCATAGTCTCTACCAAGTAGATTAAAGGTAACAAAGTTTGCAAATAAGAACATAAGTAAAACTTGGCCTAATAACATAACTATAAATGGTACTGCTAATTCAGCTAAATCCCATAATTTTAAAGTCATAAGTGCCATTGATAAAAATAGTGATAAGGAAATTCCACCAACAATATTAATTTCAGTCATTGGAGTTTCAAATATGTTAGTAAAATCAGAAATATTTCTAATTAAAGCTCCTACAAGCATAGCTCCTATGTATGCTGGAAATGTAAGTCCCGTTTTTTCCAGTAAAGCTGAAACTATAGTTCCTATCCCCATGGCTATTAGAATTTGAAAAGTTGCTGAGGAAAACCTCTGAGGTATCAATAGTGATGGTGATTTTTCTAAAGATTCAGTTTTATCGCTGGAAATATTATCAGCGGTATCATTGTTAGAATTATCATGCTTAGCATCTTTATCCTTCATTAAATTATTATTTTCTATTAATCTTTTTCCAGTTGGTCCACCTATCATACTACCAGCTATAAGTCCAAATGTTGCAGCAGCTATAGCTATACTATTTGCACCATCTATTCCAGCTCTCTCAATAAGTTTACCGATAGCACCGGCTGTTCCATGTCCACCTGTCATAGGAGTTGATCCTGTAGCTAGTCCAAGTAAGGGATCAAGATCGAATAGTTTAGCAAGTCCTACACCTACTACGTTTTGAAGTACTACAAGTGTGACTGCAAGTCCTAGAAATATAAAGAGTTTTATTCCACCTTTTTTAAGTAATCTAAAGCTTGCACTAAACCCTACTGATGTGAAAAACATTGTCATTGTAAGAGTTTGAAGTGTAGTGTCCATTTCAAAGTTCATAAGACCTGTTTGTCTAAGTATTAATGCTAATATTGCAAAAATAAGACCACCTACTACAGGTGCTGGTATACAATATTTAGATAAAAAATTTATTTTTTTAACTAGAAGTTCACCTAGTAAAAGTAGTATTACTGCCAATGAAATGGTTTGCACCATATCTAATTGTAATATCATTTTTTTGCCTCCTTAGTTTATCGATTAAAAGTATTATAATATTTAATCTACTCCATCCTACGAAAAACTACATAATATTACAAAAATAATTATAAAATATGAAAAAGATTTGATTATAAGATTCATTTGTTTGATAAATTGAACTATAATTTAGAAATAATACCTTCTATAAATTTTTTTATGTTTATTTTACCCCTATGTTTAGAATTACCGCTTATATAATTCATTTCATTTCGTACTTGTTTAAAGTCAAATAAAAGAGT
>NZ_JBQDAA010000132.1:0-6741 GCF_052089545.1 Tissierella sp.
AGAAATGGAAGAAAAGGATGAAGATAAGAGTTTCTTACCGTACTTTAGTTATATAATAGGAGGAAATAATAAACCAAATAGGCTAGAAGAAGAGGCCGACCCTAAGAAGTTATTAAATAGATATAGACATTATATATTTGGACTATATAATGAAGGTGAAGGGGTTAAGTTTTATATGTATGGTATACCTGGAAGATTTTCTTTAGAAGATTACCCTAGAGGAGGAAGTACAGGATTTAATACATGGTTTGAAGGAGTAGAAGTACCTGGATATTGGGTACTATATATAGAACCTCAAACAGGAAAGATCTTATATCCAATAAATCCTATGATACCAAAATCTTAAAAAGGAGGATTCAATGAAAAAAACAGAAGATAAAGAAATATGTATAGGCCACTTTGCTGGAGAAGAATTACTATCTAGATTAGATAATGATTTAAAAAAAGAAAAAAACTTGATCTTTTTATCTAAAATATTTAAAGCACTTGGAGATTCCTCTAGACTAAAGATAGTTTATATCCTATCTAAATCACCCCTATGCGTATGTGATATTGCAGATGTTTTAGATATGACACAATCCTTAGTTTCTCATCACCTACGAACTCTTAGGGACTTAAAACTTGTAAAATTTAAAAGAGAAGGAAAACAAGTTATATATTCACTAGATGATGAACACGTACTGGAGTTATTAAAAGAAGGTTTAGATCACACGGCTCATATAGAACATTTATAAATCTATGTAAATAAAGGAATTTTATCTTTTGTAATACTACTGCTTATAATATTATCATGATTATTTGTGGTAAATATGGGTAGTATTAATAATACGCATTTATAAATGAAAAAATACTATTTATAGGAGGTTATAAGATGAAAAATATCGTATTATATACTAGTAGCACTTGTCCATACTGTACACTTGCAAAAGAATATTTAGAAGAAAAAGGTGCAGAATACACAGAAAAAAACGTACAAAAAGATCCTGAAGCTAGAAAAGAACTTATGGCTATGGGACACATGGGTGTTCCAGTAGTTGTTATAGATGAAGAGGAAATTGTAGGATTTGACAAAAATAAAATAGATTTAGCAATGGATAAATAAAACCTATAAATAAAGCAAGGACTCCATATGGAGTCCTTATTTTTGTGCATCTATTTATTTAATGCTTCTAGCAAATCGTCTAATTTTAAACCATGAACCATGGCTGCTTCTTCCAAACTTTCCATTTGGGAAGCTGGACAGCCTACACAACCCATACCGAACTGCATAAGGACTTCGACAGCTTCTGGTTTCTTTCTGATTAGTTCTCCTATAAGCATATCTTTGGTAATTTCCATCTTTATATACCTCCTTTTCATATCCTACTTATATAGTAGCATATAAAAAAATTTTTTTCTACTAATATTATTAACTTTTTTCCAAAATATATTAATTGAATATTTTCTCTATAGTATAAAAAATAATTAATAGGAAATTAATATATTAGAATCGATTTATTTTTATAAAAAATAAGAGGAGGAAATTATGGATAATAATGAAAGAGATAAAGACCAGGGTTTTGATATAGGAAATATGCTTTTAAGAATAGTTATAACATCAGTTGTAATAGCAATAGCGGCATTTTTCTCACCAGGATTTTCTGTTGATGGAATTGGAAGCTTACTTTTAGCTGCTATAGTTATAGGAGTACTTGACCATCTAGTTCAAAGATTTACAGGAGTAGATGCATCTCCCTTTGGAAGAGGTATAGTAGGATTTTTAGTAGCAGCTATTATACTTTATGTAACTAAGTTTTTAGTAGGAGGTTTCCATATAAATATGCTTGGAGCAATTATAGGTGCCTTAGTAATAGGAATAATAGATGCAATAATACCTAATAGAGCTATGTAAGAGGAAAGGCAGATTCTTCACTACGTTCAGAATGACAGAAGAAAACTCTAAAACAAGGATTCTTCGTCGATATGCTACTCACCTACGGCACTAGCAACATGTCTGGCGCCTCGGAATGACAAAGACTTTACTAAGCTGCAATAACAGATTCTTCACTAGATTCGAATTGCAGATACATTAACTTTATTTAAAAAGGGTTGTCTTTTTATCTTGTCATCCTGAGTGAAACGAAGGATCTAGGTTCAAGGAAAAGATTCTTCCTCGCTACACTCGTCAGAATGACAAAATGTAGCTGTGCTCCTTAGAATGACAAAAATATAGCTCTTGTTTATAGGCACATAATAAGGGTATAATGTTAATTAATACTAATAAAATATAGGGGGCTATAAAAATGCAAATTGAAATAACAGATATAGCTAAAAAAGAATTAGATGAAATAATGAAAAGTAAAGACACTGATAAACACTTAAGAATTTATGTAGCAGGCCACGGCTGAGGCGGCCCAACATTTGGTATGGCTCTGGAAGAGCCAAAAGAAGATGATCTAAAGATTGAATCAGAAGGATATAACTTTATTATAGGTGATGGACTTGATGAATTATACGGAAGATTTATAGTAGACTATAGTGATAGTATGCTTAGAAAAGGTTTTGCCATTCTTCCAAGAAAAGCATAAAAAATTAGACCTTTTTAGGTCTATTTTTTTATAATTACCTATATTTGTGCTATACTATTACATATGTAAAAAATTGAAAACAAAGGAGTGATGGTTTTGGAATCTGTGCCCTTGTACGGCCAAATTAGAAAAATATACAATATATGGAGGTTTCAAAATCGGTTACCGTTTTAAACTCCTCCATATATATAAAGAGGGGGATACAATATGAATGAAATAGACATATTACAATTAATTGAACAAAAAAAATATGTAGAACTAAAAAAAGAACTAGTAGATATGAATCCTATAGATATAGCAGAAGTAATGGATGAAATAGATCCATATACTACACTTTTAGTCTTTAGAATGCTTCCAAAGGATATAGCAGTAGAAGTGTTTTCTAAATTTACTAACTCGCAGCAAAGAGAAATAGTAAGCTCTGTTACAGATAAAGAGCTAAACCATATCTTAGACGAACTATTCTTTGACGACATGATAGATATAATTGAAGAGATGCCAGCAAATGTAGTAAACAAAATACTTCAAAACTCTACAGTGGATGAAAGAAAGCTTATAAATGAATTTTTAAAATATCCAGAAGATTCTTCAGGAACTATTATGACTATTGAATATGTAGATTTAAATCAAAATATGACAGTAAAAGAAGCACTAGAACATATAAAAGAAGTAGGTTTAAATAAAGAAACTGTATATACTTGTTATGTAGTAGATGAAAATAGGATCCTAGAAGGAATAGTATCTTTAAGAGTACTAGTTACAAGTGAAGAAGATCAGATAGTTAGAGATCTTATGGTAGATGTAGAAGATGTAGTATTTGCAAATACACATGATGACCAGGAAATAGTAGCAGACTTATTCTTAAAATATGGATATCTTGCTATCCCAGTAGTAGACAAAGAAAGAAGACTTACTGGAATAATAACAGTAGACGATATAATGGATGTCATGGAACAAGAGGCGACAGAAGACTTTCAAAAGATGGCTGCTATGGCACCAACAGAAGATGCATATTTAGGCACGAGCATCTTTACCTTAGCAAGACATAGGATAACATGGCTACTCATACTGATGGTAGGGGCAACCCTTACAGCAGGCATTATAAATAGATATGAAAATATACTTAGTTCAATGGTAGTTCTTATGGCTTTTGTACCTATGCTCATGGACACCGGAGGTAACTCAGGAAATCAATCATCTACTCTTATAATCCGTGGTATGGCAACGGGAGATGTAACATTAAAAGATAAATGGAAAGTACTTTGGAAAGAATTTAGAGTAAGTATCCTAGTAGGTATATCACTAGGTATTGTAAACTTCTTTAAAAACATATTTTTAGATGGTGTAGGAAAAGATGTAGCTATAACAGTTTCCATTACACTGTTTGCAACAGTAGTTATGGCTAAAATGGCAGGAAGTATGCTTCCTCTCATAGCCAAAAAATTAAACTTAGACCCAGCTATAATGGCAGGACCCCTTATAACTACACTAGTTGACTCACTTGCACTTATAGTATACTTTTCTATAGCATCTATGATGCTTGGTCTATAAAAAATAAAAATACAAAAAATAGCAAAAAGTATAAAAAAGCATTTGACATTTAAACTGATAAATAGTATAAAAAAGCATTTGACATTTAAACTGATAAATAGTATAATAAATACTTTATTGACATTAGTATGAAGTTGTGTTATAATATATAATAATGAGTGTCGTAGCACTCCTTTGACATCTTTAAAATATTTAAAGAGAAAATCAATGGAAGGTGGTCTCGCTAATATATGGAAAGTGTAACTCAAATTCGTAAGGACTTAGAAGGATGTATAGGTAAAACAGTTATATTAAGAGCTAACAAAGGACGTAAAAGAATTGTGGTAAGAGAAGGTGTTTTAGAATCAGCTTATCCAAATCTATTTGTTGTGAAAATAGAAAATGAATATGACAGCGTAAGGAGAGTATCATACACATATTCAGATGTGCTTACTTCTACTGTAGAAGTAACCGTATGTGAAGACGAAGAGCAAATTTCATAAATTTAAAAAACACTGTGGAAATCCATAGTGTTTTTTTATATTCATAATTTGGAGACTACCCTCATATATTTATATAAGAGTTAAAGTATATAGGGGGGGATTGTATGTCCATTGAAATAATAAAAGAAAACTTTAGTATTGAAAAAATGATAGGAAAGGGAGATGTACAGAGCTTAATAGAGACAGAGGTGTACTTAAACATACCAATTGAAGATGTAGAAAAGGTGATTTGGGTACATGGAGACATAAGAATACAAAACACTATGATAATAAGAGATAAAATCCTAGTTAACGGTACTATAAACTACAACATACTTATGAAAGACAAAGAAGATAAGCTACAAACTTTAGAAGCTGTAAAAGACTTTAATGAAGAAATATTTATAAAAGATATAAAAGAAGATATGGAATCACGAGTAAAAGGAAAGATAGAATATATAGAACATGAAATAGAAGAAAATAGAATAGCTATAAAAACTCTAATAGATTTAAAAGGTCAAGTCGAAACTTTAAAAGAACTAGAAGTTATAGAGGCAGTAGAAGACTCTAACGATCTAGAGGTTTTAAAAGAACATTTAAAATATAGGCAAAGCTATGGAAGTGATAGATCAACTATATCTATAGAAGAAAGTTTTATCATAGATATGAACAAACCGCCTGCAGACAAGGTATTAAAGTTTTTTGTAGATCCTAAAGAGATAGAATCTACTGTAGTAGAAGATAGAATAGTTCTTTCGGGTGAAGCTATAGTTACGCTTATATGTTTAGGTGAAGGAGAAATATATTCTGTAAAAGAAGCTGTAGATTTTAACCATTTTCTGGAAATACCAGGTGCTTTGGAAGGATCTAGAGGTCTAGTAGATTTAAATGTAGAAGCTGCAGACTACGAAATATTAAAAGATGAAAATGATGAACTTAGACGAGTAGCTGTAAGCATTACAATAGAGGCAGATGGAAAAGTTTATAAAGAGGACTCAAAAGAGCTTCTTATAGACGCTTATTCTATAAAAGAAAAGATAGATATAGAAAAAGAAGAATTAGTTCTTTTGGAAGAAATAGATTGCTTGAAATATGAAGAAGCTATCGACTTAGAAGTATCTATAGATGCAACAGATATCTTAGATATAAGAAAAGAGAACCATATACTTGAAAATTATTACGAAAATGGAAAAGTACACATAGATGGAATATTAAATTTAGGTATCTACTATATAGATAGGATAGAAGATACAATAGCCTCAAGGGATGAAGAAGTTCCATATAGAATAGAACTTCCATATGATAAAGAAGTAGAAGACCCAGTATTTCATATAGATGAAAAAGTTAGGGAAATAGACTTTTTAATAAATAGGGAAAATGTAGGTATAGATACAACTATTTCTTTCCAAATATCTTTGAAAAAAGAAAAAACTATAAATGCTATAAAAGATATTTTTGAAACAGGTGAAATAATAGATAAAAAATCAAAACCAAGTATTATAGTATATATAGTACAAAAAGGTGATATTCTCTGGGATATAGCAAAGAGATACAATACTACTATGGAAGATATACTAAGTTCAAATGGACTTCCAGAAGACCATAAGCTAGAAGTTTTAGACAAGATAATAATAGAGAAAAATGTCAATCTAAGTCTCTAATTATATTAAATTCTATGTTACTATGATATAATACTCCATATAATCTATATAAGGAGATAGGAAATGAAAAAAATAGTAACTTATGCTTATGGCAAGATAAACTTAAGTCTAGATATCCTTTCAAAGAGAGAGGATGGATATCATGAAATAGAAAGTGTAATGCAAGAGATAGATTTAAAAGATAAATTGACATTTGAAAGCCTTGATAAAGGTATAATAATAGAGTCAAATAGTCCACATATACCATTAGATTTCCACAACTTAGTTTATAAAGCCTGGGAAAAAATGAAGTTATACACAGGTATAGATCGAGGAATACATGTAAATATAGAAAAAAATATACCCGTTGCCGCAGGTTTAGCTGGTGGAAGTAGCAACGCAGCTGTGACATTTAAAGCTCTAAACACACTTTGGGATCTAGATCTTTCTAAAGAAAAACTTATGGAACTAGCAAAGGATATAGGAGCAGATGTACCATTTTGTATATTAGGCGGAACAGCT
>NZ_JBQDAA010000133.1:0-6686 GCF_052089545.1 Tissierella sp.
ACAAAAGAAGATATTATAGAAAGTATAATAGAAAGTGCTGAAGCAAAATATGCCCACAAAGAAGAAGAATTTGGGGATGAAAAGTTTAGAGAAATAGAAAGAATAATACTTCTTCAAGTAGTAGATAGTAAATGGATGGACCATATAGACTCTATGGACCAGTTAAGACAAGGTATAGGACTTCGTGCATATGGACAAGAAGATCCAGTGCGTGCATATCAGATGGAAGGTTTTGATATGTTTGAAGAGATGACAGCTGCAATATGGGAAGAAACAGTGGGACTACTTTACCATGTTGAAAACCCAGAAAATGTAGAAAGAAAAAGAGTAGCAAAACCACTAAAACCAAATAGAAAAGAAGGAAATAAACCTCTAGTTAAAGATAAAAAAGTAGGAAGAAATGATCCTTGCCCGTGTGGTAGTGGGAAAAAATATAAAAGATGTTGTGGGAAGTAGGTAGAAAATATGCAAGATATTTATATGGAAAAAACAAGCTTAAGTGAAATAAAAGATATGATAGAAGAACTGGCGGTGTCTCTTTGACTTAGAATCCCTTAGAAAAAAGGTAAAGGAAAATGAAAAGCTTTCTTTTGAGGCTGATTTTTGGGATGATGTAGAAAAGGCTCAAAAAATTATGAAAGAGACAAAGAGCTTGAAAAATGAAGTTAAAAGATACGATGACCTTATAGCTAGAATTGAAGATCTTGAAGTTTTGATAGAACTAGTTTTAGAAGCTGAAGACTATAAGGACGATAAAGAAATAGAAGAAGAAATGGAAGCTATATCTAAGATAGCAGAAAACTTTAAATTATCTGCTCTTTTAAGTGGTGAATTTGATAAAAATAATGCCATACTATCTATTCACTCAGGAGCTGGAGGATTAGAAGCTCAAGATTGGGCTGAGATGCTTTTAAGAATGTACAGAAAATGGGCAGATAATAAAGAATATGATATAGAAACACTAGATTTTACACCTGATACTGAAGGAGGCATAAAAGCAGTTACTCTTTTAGTAAAGGGGCACAATGCCTATGGATATTTAAAATGTGAAAAAGGTGTTCACAGATTAGTTAGAATATCTCCTTTTGATAGTGCTGGTAAAAGACATACTTCTTTTGCAAGTGTTGATATATTTCCAGAACTTACAGACGATGAGGAAATAGATATAAATGGAAATGATTTAAAAGTTGATACCTATAGATCGTCAGGAGCAGGTGGTCAGCACGTCAATACTACGGACTCGGCAATAAGGATAACACATTTGCCAACAGGTATAGTAGTTCAGTGCCAGTCTGAAAGAAGTCAGCATACAAATAGAGAAACTGCTATGAATATGTTAAAATCAAAACTTATATCCCTTAGAGAAGAAGAAAATAAAGAAAAGATTGAAGATCTTCAAGGAAACTATTCCCAAATATCTTGGGGATCTCAAATTAGATCATATGTATTCCATCCTTACAGTATGGTAAAAGACCATAGAACAAATGCAGAAATAGGTAATGTAGAAAAGGTTATGGATGGGAGTATAGATTTATTTATAAATGAGTGTTTAAAAAGTAAAGTCATATCTTAAAATGACTTTACTTTTTTTGGAAATAATGTAAAAATGCAGGAGTTTGACTATGCAATGTAGTATACTATATATAATAGGATAGTATACTACATTTAAACTTATAAACTTAAGGAGCTGTTGGTTTGGAAATTATAGAAAAGATTATTAAAGAATTTGGTGTAAAGAAAAAACATGTAGAAAATCTTGTAGATATGTTAGATGGTGGTGATACTGTACCTTTTATAGCCAGATATAGAAAAGAACAAACTGGAGAAATGAAAGATGAAACTATTAGAGATATAGCTAATCGATTAGAATATTTAAGAAATTTAGAGGCAAGAAAAGAGGAAATAAAAAGACTTATCCACGAACAAGATAAGCTTACAGAAGAATTAGAAAAGACAATTGATAAGGCACAAACACTTCAAAGATTAGACGATCTATATAGACCATATAAGAAAAAAAGAAGAACAAGAGCTACTATTGCTAAAGAAAAAGGGTTAGAGACTTTAGCAGACATAATTATGCTTCAAGAAATAGAAGAAAAAGAGCTTGAAAAGACTATTAATACTTATATAGATGAAGAAAAAGAAGTGATGAACTCAGAAGAAGCCCTACAAGGTGCTGAAGATATAATAGCAGAAAAGGTTTCTGATGATGCAGACTATAGGAGAGGTGTTAAAAATATTATTGAAAAAAATGGTGTTTTACAATCTGAAGGTGTAGATGAAGAAGACTCTGTTTATAGTATGTATTATGATTATAAAGAATCAGTTGGAACTATTGCAAATCATAGAGTTTTAGCATTAAATAGAGGAGAGAAGGATAAAAGGTTAAGGATAAAATTACTAGTAGACGAAAATAAGGTCTTAGAGTTTTTAAATATGCTTATCATAAGGAAAGATTCTACTACATCAGAAATCATAAAAAGAGCTGTAGAAGATGGATGGAAAAGACTACTTTTCCCATCACTTGAAAGAGAAATAAGAAACGATTTAAAGGAAAAAGCAGAAGAAGATGCTATAAAAGTATTTTCAGAAAATCTAAAACCATTACTCATGCAGCCTCCTATAAAGAATAAAAATATATTAGCTCTTGATCCAGCTTATAGGACAGGTTGTAAAGTGGCAGTGTTAGATGGAACAGGTAAGTTTTTAGATAAGGATATAGTCTATCCAACGCATTCTGAAAAAATGATAAAAAACTCAAAAGAAGTCATAAAAAAGCTTATAGGTAAATATAATATAAATATAGTTGCTATTGGAAATGGGACAGCTTCTAGAGAGACTGAAAGCTTTGTGGCTGAAGTTCTTCAAGAATTAGAAGGAGATGTAGCTTATATAATAGTAAGTGAGGCTGGAGCTTCTGTATATTCTGCTTCCAAAGTTGGAATAAAGGAATTTCCAGATCTTGATGTAACTATAAGGGGAGCTATTTCTATAGGTAGAAGACTTCAAGATCCACTAGCAGAACTTGTAAAGATAGAACCAAAACATATAGGAGTAGGTCAATATCAGCATGATTTAAATCAAAAGGAACTAGATACAAGTTTAAAAGCTATAGTTGAAGAATGTGTTAACCGTGTAGGGGTAGATTTAAACACAGCCAGTCCTTCACTACTTAGCTATGTAGCAGGAGTATCAAGTAAGGTTGCTGATAACTTAGTCGGTACAAGAGAGGAAAAAGGAAAGTTTTCTTCTAGAAAAGAACTTCTAAAAGTAAAAGGACTTGGCCCTAAAACCTTTGAACAATGTGCAGGATTTTTAAGAATTGAAGAGTCTGAAAATATTTTAGATAATACTGGAGTACATCCAGAAAGCTATGATATAGCTAAAAAACTTTTAGATATGGAGTATAAGGAAAAGGACATAGAAAATTTATCAGAAGAACTTGGAGTAGGTAAACCAACCTTAATAGATATAATAAAAGAACTTGAAAAACCAGGAAGAGATCCAAGAGATGAGATGATAAAACCCCTTTTAAGAAAAGATGTTTTATCTTTAGATGATTTAAAAATTGATATGGTTTTAAAAGGAACAGTTAGGAATGTAATAGATTTCGGAGCCTTTGTGGATATAGGAGTCAAAGATGATGGACTTATTCATATATCACAGCTTTCAAATAAATTTATAAAACATCCAAAAGATGTAGTTACAGTTGGAGACATTGTAGATGTAAAGATAATAGACCTAGATAAAGAAAAGGGAAGAATATCTTTGACTATGAAAAATCTTTAATAGGAGGTCAGATGGGAATTGGAAGAACAAGAGATTAGGAAAGAAAATATGATACCAGAAGAAAGTTTTAAAATACTATTAAATTTATCAGAGGGAATTTTTCATGATTTCAAAAACAGTTTATCAGTAATATCAGGATTATCACAGCTTTCAATACCTAAAGTTGAATCAAATGACATTCGCAACAATCTAAGGTTAATAAATGAAGCGACATTTGAATGTAGAGATGCAATAGATAGATTTTATAGATCTATAAATGGCTATTATCAAAAAGAGAAAAAAGAAAATAGTATAAGAAATATTATTTTTTCTGTATTAGATATGTTAAAATATAAGATAAATGATGTAAATAAAGGGAAAACTTGTATTGAAACAAATTTAAGTATAACAACTCCTGGGCTAGTATATGGAAATGAATATGAACTAAAACAATCAATTTTAAATATTTTTCTAAATGCAATAGAAGCAATGGAAGAAACAGGAGGAACTTTAGATATAAATCTATCTCAAGTAAGAGATCGAACCTTTTTAAAGATAAAAGACACAGGAATAGGGATGCAAAAAGATACATTGGACAGAATATTTGAATCTTCTTTTACTACTAAGGGAAAGAAAGGGACAGGACTTGGGCTTGTTATTACTAAAAATATAGTAGAGGAACATGATGGTGAAATATATGTAAAAAGTGAACCTGGAAGAGGTACAAGTTTCACTATTAATTTACCGATGTATGAAGTAGAAAAGTAATATTTGACATGACTTAAGATTAAAGCTATAATTAAATTAAATAAATATATATCTTCAGGGCGAGGCGTAAATCCTCACCGGCGGTAAAGCCCGCGAGCCTTTTTAGGTTGACTTGGTTAAATTCCAAGGCCGACAGTTATAGTCTGGATAGGAGAAGATGTATTAGACGAGCAGATTTTTTGAATTTGTCTAATTTAGCCCCGAAGTAAGATCTTCGGGGCTTTTTATATCCCGAAGAAAAACAAATTTGGAGGGATGTAAAATGTATACTTTAAGTAGGAAAAGCTTTAGCACAAGAAATATGGTAAAAATCTCAGTCTTGGGTGTAATATCTATGGTACTGATGTTTTTTGATTTATCTGTGTGGTTTGCACCACCATTTTTAAAACTAGATATATCAGACCTACCTTCTTTAATAGCGGCTTTTGCAATGGGCCCTATGGCAGGAGTTATAACACAATTTTTAAAAAACATACTGAGCTTTCTTATAGAAGGTTCAAGTACTGGAGGAGTAGGTGAGATTTCAAATTTTTTAGTAGGAAGTGTATTTGTATATATCGCAGGCTTTATATATTATAAGAAAAGAACTTTAAAGATGGCAGTAATAGGATTATTTGTCGGTGTTATAATGATGAGTATATTTGCAAGTATTAGCAATTATTTTGTAATATTTCCCCTATATGCAAAGATACTTCCATTAGATCAAATAATAGAGATGGCAAGTAAATTAAATAAATATGTTGTAGACTATAAAACACTTATGATCTACGCAGTAGTTCCATTTAATCTATTAAAGGGTACGGTAGTTTCAGTTATTACACTTTTAATATATAAAAAGGTTTCACCGATTCTTCATGATTAAAGAAAATATAAATTAAATATATAAAATCTTGTATGCTCTTTTTATAATAGGCAGTTAAAATAATTGTCTATGATAAGAAGAGTATTTTTATTTAAAATAGATTTATATAGGATAATATTTTCTATTAACTTTATTTGCTTAAATTTTAACAATAAGCTCCGATAAATATAAATGGACAATTATTTACATATATCGACATTTATTTATATATATGGAAAGGAGAAAGGTTAGATGAAATTAAAATCAAAAATATTTTTAGGTTTTGCCATTTCAGTATTAATAATATTTTCGCTATTATCATATTATACATTTAAGGAAACTACAGCTACTGTGATTGATAGTGAAAGGGATATGTTAAATGTTTTGGAAAATTCTATAAATATTCAAATGGAAGAACAACTTGAATCAGCAGAAATAGGTGCTTTATCATTGGCAAACAATATGGAGGTAGAAAAAGCTTTTGCAGATAAAGATAGATCAAAACTTGTAGACATGTTACTTCCAGTTTATAAAAGTATAGACGATAAAGTTGCTCAAGTACAATTTCACCTGCCAGATTCTACTTCTTTTTTAAGGCTACATAATCCTGATAAATTTGGAGATAGTTTAAAAGACTTTAGATTTACAGTAAATGAAGCCAATTCAAGTGAAGAAATAGTTGAAGGGCTTGAAGAGGGAGTAGCAGGATTTGGTTTTAGAGTTGTAGCGCCTATATCTTATGAAGGAGTTCATAGAGGTAGTGTAGAGTTTGGAAATGATTTTGGAGGAAATTTCTTAGAAGGTCTTAAAAGAAATTATGGTGGAGAATATTTTATTTATGATTTAGAGTCAAATATCTTAGCTAATACGGATGAAGATAATTGGACTATTGAAAATGATAATGACAAAGAAAAAATAAAATCAGATAAAAGTCTTTTTCTTCACACAGAGGATGAGAAATACAATGTAATGTTAATACCATTTAGTGACTATGAAGGAAATGTTGTTGGATACTTCAAAGTTATAGATGATAGAACAGAAATATTAAATCAATTATCAAAGATTAAAAGAAACTCACTTATTTTTACAGCTATTCTTTTAAGTATCTTACTTGGTATATTTTACATCTTCCTAAATCATTCATTAAATCCAATAAATGAATTAATATCAGTAACTGAGAAAGTAGCCCAGGGAGATCTAACACAGACAGTAGATATTAAAACAAAAGATGAGATAGGAATACTAGGAAGATCCTTTAATACAATGACATCAAATCTTAGGGATTTAATATCTCAATCAAGTAATATAT
>NZ_JBQDAA010000134.1:0-6680 GCF_052089545.1 Tissierella sp.
TTATATTCCAACTAAAGACGCTTTGAAAGTTCCAAGCAAAAAATAAGAAAGGAGTTGGGAATGATTCTCAGCTTTTCCATATAATTAAAATCGGCTCTTTGTCAACTGTAGTGGGTGACGAAAAGCCTTTGTTTATTATATGATAAATAAAAGAGGGAAATGATGAAAAAGGTAAAATTTTTGCCAACTTTGAAAATTGCTTTTGAAATTCTTATTGTTGTGTGTGGATAAATTATGAATGACAGTGCATAATCAATCAAATTAAGGAGAAGAGAAATGACCATATTAAAAACTTTTAGTGATACGGTGAAACAATATCCTTCTAAAGTTGCTGTTATGTATAGCGGAGGAGAGTTTACTTTTCAAGAAGTAGATGTGATGTCTAATTTTATTGCTAAGCAGCTACTACTCAATAGCGATGAAGAGACTGTACCTTTTTATATAGAAAAAAATAAGTATGTTTTACCAGTTGTTTTGGGGATAATGAAATCGGGTAAAATTCCGTTACCTATAACAAATAGTCTTGAGGTCAAAATATCATTAGAACGTATTAGCGAAGTTGTCTTTGACGTGTTGATAAGTGATAGGGATGTTAAACTTGAAAATCATTCAGTAACTCTTTTGCTCTTACCCAAAAAATTAGAAAGTTACAGTGAGTATCAAGAAGTAGCTACAACTAAAGAGAATGAAATTGCACATATTATCTGTACTTCTGGAACTACTGGGGTTCCTAAAAAAGTATTTTTAACTGATGATAACATAGATTGGCTTGTAAAAGAATTTTATAAAATTGTGAAGTTTACTTCCGAATCAAAATTTTTATTTACAACTCCCTATACTTTTGATGTTTCATTAACAGAGATTTTGGCACCTGTATATACGGGTGGTACTTTGGTTTGTTACGATGGTGGGATTCAGAATATTATTCGACTAGGAGAAACAATTGAGAAAAAGAAGATAACTCATTTATCATTATCTCCGTCTTTTGCTGAAACTATTATTGATATTAGTGGGCCAGAAGTATTCCAGAATTTAAGAGCGTTGTGTCTAGCAGGTGAGACATTTCCTAGTTCATTAGCGAATAGGTTGAGAGGGCTTATTCAGCAAGGGTGTCGAGTATTTAATTTATATGGGCCTTCAGAAACAACAATTTATGCAACCTACTATGAGTTGAAAGATAGAAAATATAATACTGTTCCAATTGGTAAGCCTTTGCCTGGGGTTCAACTAAAGATAGCTTCTCAAAAAGAGAATTCTAAGATGGCAGAACTTCTAATTGGTGGTAATGGAGTAACGGAAGGGTATAGACTACAACCCGAATTAAATAAAGCTAAGTTTAAGTTGATAGGTTCAAATAGGTACTATGTAACGGGGGACTACGTTTATTACCAAGGAGATAACTTGGTATTTAGTTCAAGAATAGATAGCCAAGTCCAAGTAAATGGTATTCGTATTGAATTAGATGAGGTAAAATCTATTGTAGATAAACTTAAATCAGTTAAATCATCACGAGTTGTTTTTTATAAGAAGAAACTTGTCGTATTTTATGAAGCCGATTTGAATATTAAAGAAGATATTATTAGAAGTTTACCTAGTTACTTAAATCCGACGGTAGTTAAAGTTGAGAGTTATTATCTCAATCAGAATAGAAAGTTGGATGTTCCAAAAATGCTTGAGATATATTATTATAAAAAACAAAGTCAACAAGGAGATGATGTTAGAAAAAATATTTTAGATGTACTATCTAAATTTGAAAGAGTTGATATCACAGATTTGGATTCGTTAGAATTAGTTAGATTTTATTTAGAGATTGAGGATATCTTTGATATTGAAATTAAAGAAAATGATTTTTATAGGCTAAAGAGTGTAGATTCGATTGTGGACTATATTAGAAATAAATCATTTTTTCAAGAACGTTCAACTGAGCCAAACGATAGTTTTACTAAAGAACATGACTTGGTTAATTTAGAGTATAATCTCACAAAAATGAATTATCGTTATTTGAAAAATATTATTACTCCTAGCCCGACACAAAAGAGACTTTATAAAAACAATCAAAATCGTGTTATTGGTTTTAATTTAGCACTGGAAGAAGTGACTTATTTAGAATTGAATAAGCTGCACCATATTATTAAATATTTAAGCTATAAAATTGATATATTTAGACTTGTTGTCGAAAAGGAGCAAACTCGATTTAGCATAGGTATTGTGAATGAAGGAGATTACTCACCTAATATTATTGTACTAAATAATTTACCAACAGAGTTAGAATTACAAGGAATATTAGATAATATAGAAGTGATTCCTATTCCAATTATTGTGGTGGGAACAAGAGATAAAAAAGTAAGATTTTATTTTCCATATCATTCTATTGATGCATCATCATTAAATAAACTTGGAGATACAGTATATCAACTGTACGAAAAAAAGATAGTTATTGATGAAGTACCTAGTAGTTCACTGGTTGCTTTTTCGCAGTTTAAAAGGGAGGTGTTACAGAATGATGTCTCTGGGGATGTTCTTGCTAGATTGCCAAAGATAAAGCCTGCTATTGAGTTTGAGAAATTAAATGATGAAGTTCAATGTTTTCAAGTTTCTTTACCAGAAGATATTAAAGGAGACGATGTATATCTTTTTACAATTTATGCTATCTCACAGTGTATTTTAAGCGACTATAATCTGTCTGCTATATCTGGGGGTCTATCTTTGGATTTTAGAGATTATGAACAGTTTGATGCGTATGACTTAATAGGAGACATTCACAAGAAAATTCCATTCCAAGTAAATCGAACTGAAACTTTTGAGGAGTTTAAAAACTCTCATTTCAAAATTTTGGAGATCTATCGTACAGGTATTGATTACTATGAAATTGCAATGTTAGGAAATGATATGAGTGCTAAAGAAGTGCAAGAACGATTAAATAATCTGTCTCTATCAATAAATTTCATTGGCGAAGCATTTAGGTTAAAAGATACTATTAATAATATAATTGATGTTGATTTTGATAAAAATTTTATTAATGTATTTGTACATGAGCGATTTGCATACGCAGTTATAAAATCTGAGTTATTGAGTAATAGTGTTTATGACTTAATGCATAAAGATAGCAAATTCGAGCTAAAAGTAATTGATAAAAAACGACTGGAAAATGAGGAGACAAACCGATGAGTATTTATAAAGATATAGTAGAGGGGTACCAACTGAATAATATTCAGGAAAAGGATAAATTGAATAACGTTTTGGTACAGCTTAATGAAAAAGATGATCAAGAGATGATAAATAGAAAGAATTTCATTGGGCATTTTACAGCATCAGCATTTGTTATTTCAAAAGATAACAGGCGTTTATTGATGGTTCACCATAATATTTTAAAAAGATACCTACAGCCTGGGGGGCATATTGATAAAAATGATAGAAACCCGCTAGATGCAGCGAAACGTGAGCTGTTTGAGGAGACTGGGATAGATTCTGAAATATTGACGTATCAATGTGCAGAACCATTGAATAGCTTGATACCTTTTAATGTTTCTGTGCATAAGATACCAGAAAATAAATTGAAGAATGAGCGTTCCCACTACCATTATGACTTGCAATATTTATTTTATATTGAAAATGAGGTTGATGTGAAAATTGACAGCAACGAATCGAGTTCCTATGAGTGGATTCAGCTAGATAATGTAAAGGACATGGACGGCTATAAGGAAATCATTAAGAAGATTGAAAAACTTGAAGCAGCTTCTCAAGAACGTTTTTTATCTAATATGCTGAAAGGTGCATCGTTTGAAGACATATCATGTATTACTGTACAACATATTATTCCAAGTACAATACCGATTATCATGACATTGCAAAAAATATTTGGGCATCGTTTGTTAGTGTGTGCTAAACCAAACTCTGTTGATAAGATGGTATGGCACAAGCTAGAAAATATGGGGGTAAGATTAACATTAGCTTCAAGGGATGAATATTTTAATGTAGATTATCTGGGGATAAAGAGTAAAACAATTTTATTAGACATTGGTGGGTATTTTGCCTCAATTGCTCAGATTCCAAACTTACCTATCGAGTGTATCATTGAAGATACAGAAAATGGGATTCAAAAATATGAGAATGTTATTGATCAAATAGAATATCCGTTATTTTCTGTCGCTAGAAATCCCCTGAAGAAGAATGAGGATTACTTAGTTGGTGCGGATATTGTTTTTGGGACAGATTATATATTACATCAAAAAAATTTATTAATGCAATATATGCAAGTGGTTTGTATTGGATATGGGAAAATCGGTTACGGCATCTGTACCAAATTAAGAGAACTTGGTATTAGACCGAAGGTGCTGGAAAAAGATAGCATGAGAACTATTCAAGCGGTACGTGATGGTTGCGACATTTTGCTAGAAAAAGATTTCAAGAATATTGATTTGATTTTTTGTGCGACCGGTTCAAAAAGTCTAGATATTTTAGATTTTCGCTCTATCAAAGATGGAACCTTCCTAGTCTCTGCAACATCTAGTGATGATGAATTTAATTATAGCTATTTATTGGATGAATATGAAGAAATAGTCGAAACTTCATTAATCACTAGATATGAAAGTGAAGACAACTATTTCTATCTGTTAAATCAAGGAACACCAACTAATTTTGTAGTAAACTCCGCTTTGGGAAATTATATTTTATTAGTCCAGGCAGCCATTCTATATACAGCTAAGAAGTTTATTGAAGATAGAGAAATGGCTATAGCTAAGCAAGTAAACACTCTTTCGGATGAGGATAACTATAATATTGCGAAGCAATGGTTAGAAGAGTTCTGCTAATGAACAAATATCTGAGGAGTTTATTTTGAATAAAAAAGAACAACAAAATACATATTTACTTGTAGGGAGCCGTATTATTTCTCGTGTTGGAGATATTATGTTTGACTTTGCGAATAACACTTTTTTATCGAGTGTAAATGTTAAGTCACTTATGTTAGTTGGTATTTATCAGACATTAGAAAACATCATCAGTGTGATTTTTAATCTTTTTGGTGGTGTTCTGTCTGATAACTTTCAAAGAAAACGGATTATCATTTTAACAGATATTTTAAGCGGAGTATTGTGTCTTGCCTTATCTTTTATTTCTAATCAGCAGTGGTTGATTTATGCTGTGGTTATCACAAACATTATATTAGCTTTTTTCTCATCATTTTCAGGCCCTGCTTATAAGGCTTTTACTAAAGAAGTGGTGGAAGCAGATAATATTTCAAAACTAAACTCATTACTAGAATCGTTTATAACGGTACTTAAAGTCGTTGTTCCCCTGGTATCGGTATCTCTATACGGTTTACTAGGATTATATGGTATTTTACGTCTAGATGGGATAACATTTATTGCATCTGGGTTGCTTATTCTCTTTATTCGTCCCATACTTGAAGAAAGTACTGGGAAACAGGTGTTTTCATTATCGAAAATCTTTTCAGATCTTTTTGAAGGAGGAAGGTATCTAGCTAGTCAAAAGGAAATTTTGTACTTGGTTATTTTATCTGCGATTGTTAATTTCTTTTTAGCAGCTTATAATCTGTTGTTACCATATAGCAATCAGATGTTCCCAAGAGTTACCGTTGGCTTATACGGTGTTTTCCTAGGAGCAGAAGCAGTAGGTGGTCTTATTGGAGCGTCTTTAAGCAGTATTCTCAATAAAGTTTTGAAAATAAAAACAATGATTTTATATCTTGGAGTATCAGGTGTTTTTCTATCTTTGACACCTATGGTATACTGTGTTTTTCCAAGTGCTTATATGCTTGCGTTATATCCTGCTTTATTCAACTTGTTTTTGACTATGTTCAACTTACAGTTTTTTTCATATATCCAAAAGAATGTGGATAATGTCTTTCTTGGTAGAGTTTTTGGGATTATTTTTACTGTTGCAATTTTATTTATGCCCATTGGGACAATGACATTTACTTTTCTTTTAAGCCCTAAAAATATCTTTAATTTTGTTATCGTTGGTTTATCTATAGGAGGTATTTCGCTTCTCTTTTATAGGATTTTTAGCAAAAGATTGAGGTAAATTTTCAGAGTAATTTTAGCTCCGATGGCGTAGTAAAATTGCTTAGTAAAGTCACAATTTATATACTTGTTAGGGCAACCATTACACACATAAGGTAATCGTTTTAGAAGTGGGCGGGCCTCACATTTTGAGTGTTGATTGATTCCTTGATGGTAAGGTGTTTACATACTTTTTTAGAGACAGTAGATGGGTCGCCGATTAGTTTAGAAATAGCTCTAAATGTCTTGTTCGTTTCTCATAAAAGTCAGCGATATTGCAGGGATTGGTATGACTAGCTGAAGCGATGTTGTGAATGTACTTGAACAAGATTTTACTGGCATAGGGATTCCCTCGTTTAGTGATGTGTTCCTTAGCGAGAAAGTTCCCAGATTCATAGTGTCTCAGGTCAATGCCAATAAAATCGTTGATTTGATTGGTATACTGCGACGAATATCTCCCAATTCGCCAATGATAGATGTCGCTGTGGTTTCTGCGATGCCAGGAATTGACCGTAAGATGTCATACTCTGGTAAAGGCTGAGCTAGAGCTACCATGTCGTTTAAGACAACCCGTCTGCGTTCAGAAAGACGAAGCAATTCGGCTCTTTGTCAAACAATTGATATTTTTAGGTGATAGTATTTTCTTATCACTTTGAT